>NZ_JALCZC010000001.1:0-190227 GCF_022690805.1 Anaeromyxobacter sp. SG66 | reverse complement strand
GCCTGGGCTTGATCCGGTTTTTCGGACACCGAGCGAAAGGCGGATACGGTGTCCCGCATGAACCAACAGTCGAAGCCGGCGAAGGCGATATCACGTCGCCCGCGTAGGTCGTTCACGGACGAGTTCAAGGCAGGGGCGGTGCGCCTCGTCCTCGACGAGGGGAAGACGATCTCGGCGGTGGCGCGCGACCTCGACATCCACTCCTCGGTCGTCGGGAGCTGGGTCGAGCGGGCGCGAGCCGACCGGTCGAAGGGGAAGACCGGCCTCACCACCGCAGAGCGGGAGGAGCTCGCGAAGCTGCGCAAGCAGGTCCGCGAGCTCACGATGGAGCGCGACATCCTAAAAGAAGCCGCGGCCTACTTCGCGAAGCACCAGCGGTGAAGTTCGCCTTCATCGCCGCCAAGATGGCCGAGTTCCCGATTACGGTGCTGTGCAAGATCCTGGAAGTCTCGAGGGCGGGGTTCTACGCCTCCGTCGGTCGTGCGCCGCCGCCGCGCGCGGTAGAGGACGCGAAGCTCGCGGTTCTCGTCCGTGAAGCACATGAGAGGAGCCGGAGGACCTACGGCAGCCCGCGCGTGCAGGCCGAGCTCGCCGACACGCACGACGTTCATGTGAGCCGCAAGCGCATCATCCGGCTCATGCAGCAGCAGGGCTTGAAAGGGCGCGTCCGGAAGCGCTTCAAGTGCACGACGAACAGCGACCACGACCAGCCGGTCGCGGCGAACCTCCTCGACCGCAACTTCGAGGCGGACCGGCCGAACCAGAAGTGGGTCGGCGACACTACCGAGCTCGTCACGGGAAACGGGAAGCTCTTCCTCGCTGTCATCCTCGACCTGTTCTCGAAGTGCGTGGTCGGCTGGTCGCTGTCGCCCGTGAACGACCGCCACCTCACGCTCGCGGCGCTGAAACGCGCCATCGTTCAGCGGTGCCCCGGCACGGACCTCCTGCACCACTCCGACCAGGGCAGCACGTACGCGAGCGAGGACTACCAGGACGTGCTCGAGGCGCACGGCATCACCTGCAGCATGAGCAGGAGAGGCGAGGTCCTCGACAACGCGGCGATGGAGAGCTGGAACTCCACGTTCAAGGTGGAATGCGGGGAGCGGTTCGACACGAACGAGATCGCGGAGGCGAAGACGTTCGACTACATCGAGGTGTTCTACAATCGGCAGCGGCGTCACTCGGCCATCGGCATGGTGAGTCCGGCCGAGTTCGAGAGGCGGTATCGGGAGAAGCAGGCAGCTTAGTCAAACTGTCCGCGGAACCGGATCAAGCCCAGGCCGAAGGGCGCGCCGGTTCCCGTGCCGGGCTCGCTGAACCTCCCTCCCGCGCCGACGAAGGTCGTCGCGCGGCCGCCCACGATCCGCCGCGCAGCGGCGCAGGCGCAGGCGTAGGGGAGGACGCCATGGCCAAGAACCTGGTCCGCGAGCGGCTCCTGATGGACGGCCCCCGGGCGCTTTCCGACGCCGAGCTCCTCACAATGCTCGGCGCCGGCGGTGCGGCGAGCCGGGCCGTGCCCGAGCTGGCGTGGCTCACAGTGGCCGAGCTCCGGCGGCTCGGCGTCGGCGAGGCGCGGGCGGCCGCGCTCGCCGCGGCATTCGAGCTCGGCCGGCGAGGCGCGTGGGCGCCGCCGAAGCGCGGCGAGCGCTGCCTCGACCCTGGTCGCGTGTATGAGCTCATGCGGCCGCTCGCGCACGCGCCGGTCGAGGAGTTTCACGTCGTGCTGCTCGATGTGCGCGGGCGGCTCATCCGGACCGAGCGCGTGGCACAGGGCTCGGTCTCGCAGTGCCCGGTGAGCCCGCGCGACACGCTCCGCGTCGCCGTGCGCGAGGGCGCCCACGGGATCGTGTTCGTGCACAATCATCCATCCGGTGATGCGTCTCCGTCGCCGGACGACGCCGACCTCACGGAGCGGCTCAGGGCGGCGTCCGACCTCGTCGGCATTCTCGCGCGCGACCACGTGATCGTCGCGTCCGGCGGGTACTTTTCATTTGTCGAGGCGGGCCGCTGGCGACGGTAGGTCGCGATCGCAGGCGCCCAGACCCCGGAGCGCGCTGAGCGCGGGAACCCCAATCTGCTAAGTGGTGGTCGCCTTCAGCGCCTTCTTCGAGTTGACGCGGAACCGGTCCGTCGTGAGGGAGGATTTCAGGAAGTCTTGGTCTAGAAGTCGCAAGAAGTCCTTGAACTCGGACTTCGTGGGAGGAACGTCAAGGCACTTAGCGCCGGCGACCGTTCTCTGCGACACGCGAATCCCGAACTCTCGTCCTGCGCGTACTACGTGTTCCGGCTTGATAATGCGAAGAATGCCCCGCGCCTCAATCGCCCCGATCTTGCGCCGCGTCCACTTGTCCGATATCCGGATCAAGGCCTCAGCGTCGTCGACCGCGAAGAGCTTATGACGCAGAAACGTGCGGACCTGCGGGTCGGTTGCCTCGCTGAACACAGACGAAAGGTCTAGAAACCGCCTGACGGGCGGCTCGGATGGGAAGAATAGATCGCCGTCTTTGAACACCGCCGTGAGGGCGTCTCGGATTACGAGACCGCTACGTTCCTCGCGCCTGAACTGCTCGCCGCTCATGAACAAGGCGACACGCTGGCGTTTCAGGAGCTGGCGGTTGTCTATCGCTTGAAAGCAGAGCAGTGCGTTGTTCGTCGCGCCTTGCGGAACTGCGACAAGAGCTCGCACGTTGCCTGTGTCAATATGATCGTCGGTCAGACGCGGAAGGTCGATCGCCGTAGTCAGGTCCGGGAAGGACTCCGGCAAAGCGAAATCATGGATGACGAGGAGCTCGTCGTCGTCCGGCTTATAGCTCGGATCGTAGTCGACGTGCGTAGCGCGATCGATCCCAAACGCTTCGAACTGCTCTGCGAACGAACCGGAAAGCTCGCGCTGCAGTTCGGCAGTGACGGGTAGGCCGCACACGTCCGGCGCGTCCGGCCTTCCAGTGATCGCGAAGAAGTTCCACAGTCGTCGAAGGTTGAGCGTCACGGAACTTCCAGCCAAAGGGTGTCGGAAAGCCTGATCACGGTTGACGCGCGGTTCGCACGGACACCGGACTTCGCGATCAGGAGCGCTGCGTCCCCTCGTTCACGCGGCACTTCGTAGAAGCGGTAACCGAGCATACCCAGTAGCGGGTTAACATGCACCATTTCGGACTGATACAGCACGATAGCAACGAGCGCGATGAATCCCCAAAACGCGAATGTTGCTGCACCGCCCTGTGACGGTGCGACGAGCGGAAGGGCATACGAAACGAGAAACGCGAGCACGTCCTTGTCGACGTTGCGGCGTTCTGTCGGGGGAAGCTGAATGCGCTCACCTCGCGCCGTGGCGACCTTCAAGACCAAGATGCACGCGGCCGTCAACCCAGCGGCACCGACGAGCCACGGCACTGCGGCTCGAGGCGAAGCTGGAAGAAACGAAAGGCCGTACACGAGGGCCACCGGAGCCAGCGAGGTCGAGACGAGCAGTGCGTGAGCAAATCGGTTCAGCATGGCGGACTCCGACAAGCTCGAGCTTCGCGCTCAAGCCTGCGACGAGCATACTGCTCTAATCGGACACATGCCCCTACTGGGGCGTGACGCCGTGCTCGCGCACAGAACAGAGCGCCCCAAAGCCGATGCGGGTCGGGGTTCGCGAGCCATGACATGGGATGTGTGGCGTCGCGCAGAACGGTCTGGCATAGTCAGCCGAACGCCACCGGAATGTCTGCCGGATGTAACGCGTTGCGAGGGCGAATGGCCAGAGAGAAGGCAGCTCGCGAGGAGTCCCCGTTCCAGAGCACCGAGAAGGTCATGCAGACGTTCCGCATGACGCGGGAGCTCGTGACGTTCCTGAAGGGCGAGGCCGCGGCGAAGGGACTCGACCTCACCGCGTACGTCAATCGGATGCTCGAGGGCCTGCGGACCTGGTTCGGCCTTCCGGACGCGGCGTCGCACCTGCTGGAGGCGGACCGCGAGGCGCTGAGGATGGGCCGGTACGAGTACATCCTGCACGTGCTCTTCCAGCGGAGCCTCGAACTTCGCGAGAAGGGCGCCGGTTTCGACGCGCCCGGCGCGGAGCGGAAGAAGCGGTAGGAAGCGTCGACGCCCGATCCGCGGACGCCTCCGGGGGTGCAGCGTGCGCGGCGAGGGCGGGAACGAGGCGGGGGGGAACCATCGTCCCCGCCCCGGCCGGCACGGGCGCAGACTACGCGAACAGCCGTTCTCCGTCAGTAACTCGGGAGCGCGCGGCGATCACGCGTTGTCGTTCGACCCATCACCCCGCTCGACGGCGCGCGCGGCGCGCCGCGCCTGCTGGCGCGCCTGCTTGTGCTGGTAGCGTCGCAGCCACCGGTTCGAGCGGACTGCATACCCGCGACGCCTCCGCAGTGCCGGCCCGGCTTTTTCGCGGGCCATGATCTCGTCGGCGTGGCGCTTACCTCGCGTGTACGGCTTCACGGTCGCTCCGATCCCGCGCCTCCAGGGCGCGTGATCGGGCGACTGCGCAGGCGTGCTTCGTCGCGAGCGGAACCGGCACGTCCCGCTGTGTAGCGCGCGCCTCGGGCGTCGTCCGCGGTCTCCGAACGCATCCCGCTTGGAGCCCGGCGGCCGCCGGAGCTTGCGCCGTCTTGTGCGCGGGCGTATGACTGACAAACGACGTTCAACGAGGATGCGACCGCATGGCGAACCCCGGCACCTTGCATCGCGACACGTGGCGCAAACTCATGCGCCTGCCGGGTCCCGCGCGCTCCGCGGGGCTTGCGCTACTCGGCTCCGCCGCGGTCCCTGCGGCCGCCGTCATCGTCGCAGCCACCGGCGAGTCGCGGGTCGCGCGATTCCTCGAGGCGCATCCCGCCTTCGTGAACCTCGTGGCCGTGTGCGTGGCCGTCGCCGCGGTGCTCGCCCTCGAGCGGCCGCACTCGGCGTCGCCGCTCGCGTATGCGCGCCAGCTGCGCGCGCGGTTCCTGGAACTTCAGTCCACGCTCGACGCCGATACCCGGCGCCGCCCCGGAGAGGGGAAGGAGAAGCAAGATGAACTCGACGTCTCGTCTGAACCGTGACCGCGCGGCTCGCGCCGTGCTCGCCGCCCAAGTCGCTCTCGTGCTCGTCGTCGCCGTTACGCCGGAGCTCGCCTTCGCGCAGTCGACCATGCCCGGACAGCAGCTCCTCACCTTCGCGAAGAACTTCATCATCGCGCCCATCGCGCTCTTCGCGATCGTGATCTCGGGGGTGGCCGCGTTCATCCGGCCCGACCTCATCAAGACCACGGGCTACATCGCGATCATCGCGGTGATCCTCTACTTCCTGCTCGCGAACGCCGACCGCCTCATGCAGGCGATCCGCGCCGGCTGACCGCGCTTTCGAGAGCGCAACCGGAGCCGCCATGCGCGCGCCCGTGTACCGGAACCTCGACTCGAGGAGCACCTTCCTCGGGCTCGTCTTCCCTACGGAGTGGATGGCCGTCCTCGGGTCCGGCTGGCTCGGGACGGCGCTCGGAGCGCCGAACGTCGGCGCGGCGGCAGGGCTCGCCATCTACCTGGTCATCCGGATCGCGGGGTACGGCCGGCCGGAGGGCCACCTGCAGCACTGGGTCGCGTGGCGCCTGCGGCAGCGCGTGGCGGCAGGCCGGCTCACGGCCGCGGCGCGAGCGCCGCTCCAGCGGTTCCCGTTCGGTCCGTACGACTGGCGGGACGTGCCGTCCCGCGGAGGCCGGCCGTGATCCGCGAGAGCCCGCTCGCGGGCCTCATCCCGCTCTGGCGAACCCTGCGCGAGGGCGGCGTGACCGCGCTCGTCACGCCTGCGCTCGACTACGTCGGCGGGCTCGAACTTGGGACGCTCGACGTCCGGTTCGCGGGCGAGGACCAGATCGCCGGGATCGGCGAGGCGCTCCGGAGCCTCGTCGCCTCGCTGGACGACGAGACCACCCTCCACTTCATCCACCGGATCGAGGAGGGCGCCGAGGAGGACATCCGCGAGTACGAGGGCGTCGCGGCCGCGGCCGACGCGCCGGCGCTGCGCGAGTACGTCGCCGCGCGCGCGCGGTGGCTCCGGTTGCAGCGGCTCCGGCGCGCGCGTGTGTACCTCTTCTTCTCCGGGCCGGGCGGCCTGAAGCAAGGCATCGGGCGCGGGCTCCTCGGGGGGAAGCTCCTCTTCGGGAAGGCAGCCCAGCTCGCGGAGGCGGAGCACGCGCGTCGCCTCGGCCGCCTCGCCCAGCTCCGGGACCGGGTCGCCGCGCGCCTATCGGCGGCGGGCATCCCGTCGCGCGAGCTCGACCTCGAGGACGTGTGGCGCCTCCACTACGAGCTCCTGAACCCGGTGCGCGCGCGGGCCGGAGCCGTGCCACCGCGCGTCCGGCTGAAGGACACGCTCTGGTCCGAACGCGCCGTGAAGGACGGCGGCGTCCACCTCGCCGAGTACACCGAGGCCGAGCAGCTCGCGCACGAGGACCTGGAGGACGGTCGCGGGCACTTCCGCCAGGGCGCGAGCTGGCGCCGCGTCGCTACGCTCAAGGTCTTGCCCGAGAGCGGGACCGACTACTTCGCCTGCGAGCCGCTCCTCGGGCTCGCGACCGCGCGCGGGCCGCTGCCGTACACGCTCGCGGTCGACGTTCACGTGCGCACGCAGAAGACGGCGCGGTGGCTCCTCAACAACCAGCATGCGCTGGTCGAGAGCCTTCGCGCGGTGATGCCCTTCCTCGATCGCCGCACCGTCGAGTCGGAGGAGGCGGACCGGGCCAAGCAGGAGGCGATCCGGGGTCTCTTCGAGGAGCTCGCGGCCATGAGCACCAAGGTGGTCGCGCTCTCCGTCTCGATCCTCCTCGATGCGGCGTCGCTCGACGAGCTCGACGCTGCGACGGAGGCGGCCCGGAGCGCCTTCGCCGCCGCCGGCAACTCCGAGCTCCTCGTCGAGGAGGTGACGCAGGTGCCCGCATTTCTCTCGATGCTTCCGGGCGCGGGCCGCTACCAGCTCCGAAAGAAGGGGTGCACGAGCCGGAACGCCGCCGACTTCCTGCCCGTCTTCGCGCCGTGGCGCGGGAGCGCACGGGCGTCGAGCGTGCTCCTCACGCCCACCGGCGAGGCGTTCCGGTTCGACCTCTTCGACAAGTCGAGCGGCGTGAACGCGCACCACGGCATCGTGGTGGCGGACACCGGGTCCGGGAAGAGCGTCACCCTCGGCGCGCTCACGCTCGACGCGCGCGCCGCCGGCGTCGAGGCGATCCTCGTCGACAACGGCAAGTCGTGGAAGCCGCTCACCGAGCTCCTCGGCGGCGTGCACATCCCGGTGGACCTCTCGACGTCCATCTCGCCGTTCCTGTCGTACGCGCAGCTCGCCGGCACCGGCACCGAGATCTCGAACGAGGAGATCGAGCACGTCGTGCAGTTCCTGGAGGTCTGCGTCGCCGACCGCACCCGGCCGCCGTTCGACAAGGTGGAGCGCGACGTCGTGTCGCGGGCGATCCGATGGGCGTACGACACGCGGTTCCGCCCGCATCCCGAGGAGCCGCCGCTCGTCGGCCACTTCTCCGAGGCGCTCGCGGCGCACCCGTGGACGCACCCGCAGGACAAGGCCATCGCGGACGACCTCGTCCGCCGGCTGGCCATCTACTGCACTGGCATCTACTCCGAGTTCCTGAACCGGCCCTCGCAGCTCCGCTTCGACGCACCGCTCCTCACCTTCGACCTCGCCAAGATTTCCGAGAACGCCGGGACGAAGGCGGTCGCCATGGCGACCATCATCCAGGCGATCACGAACCGCGCGATGTCCCGCAGGACGCGGACGCTCGTCGAGGTCGACGAGGGCCACGAGTACCTCGGCGCGGACGACGCCACGGAGCGGTTCCTCGGTGGCTGCTACCGGAAGATGCGGAAGTACGACACCGCGATGTGGATGATCTCGCAGAACCTGAACGACTTCCTGGGTTCGCGGGTCGGGCGAGAGGCGATCGTCGGGAACAGCACGATCCGCATCTTCCTGCGCCACCTCGCCGGGAAGCACCGGGCCGTCGTCGAGCACTTCGGGCTCTCGCCGCGGGCGGCCGCGGCGTTCGCCGGGCTCGAGATGAAGCCGGGCTGGTTCAGCGACTTCCTGCTCATGTACGGGCCGCGCACCGCGGTCGTCCGGCTCGCGCTGCACCCGCTCGCCTACTGGATCCTCACCACCGACAAGGAAGACCAGGACTTCCTCGCGCGCGCCGCGGCGAGGAACCCGTCGTACGACCGGCTCGCGCTCCTCCAGGAGCTCGCTGCCCGGTACCCCCACGGCGTCGTCGGCCGGGAACGGTCGACGAGACCCGCGGCCTGAAGGAGGAGCCATGCGCGTCCGGATGTCCCGAAAGGTTGGCCTCGCGGTCCTGCTCTCGGTCGCGACCGTGTTCTACGCCGCGCGCGCCGCCGCGTTCTTCGACGTCGGCGGCGACGTGATGCTCGCGGAGATCCTCGCGAACACGACGAAGCAGCTCACCGTCATGACGCAGAGCCTCGCCGAGCTGCGGAAGAGCTACGGCGAGGTGAAGCGCGTCGCGGCGTACGCGGACGACGCCGCGGCGGCAGCGCGCTCGTTCCGGAGCTTCTCGGCACGCCGCTTCGGCGAGCGGTTCCAGGCGGACCTCGAGGCCGCGTATCCGGACCTTGAGCGGTTCCGCTCCGAGGCGCTCGCGGCGAGCGGCATGGGAGCGAGCCCGTGGGCGCAGGGCACCGGTACGCTCCGGCAGCTCTCGAGCTACTGCCTCGCCGATGCGGCGGCCGGCCGCCCCGTGTGCGTCCAGCTCCGGGGCGAGCTCGAGAACGCGAACCTGCTCCGAGCGCTCGCAGCGACGTTCGCCCCGGCGAACGCGGGAGCGCAGGCGAAGGCGATCGACGCGGAGGTCGCGGCGACGCTCCGCGCCACCGCGGCCGAGGCGCGCGCGGGCGACCTCCAGAAGGCGCGCCTCCGCGAGCTCCTGCGCCAGTGCAACGGGGCGAGCGAGTTCGGCGATTCACACGAGGCGGCGCGCTTCGCCGAGGAGTGCCAGCTCGCCGCCCAGCAGGCGCAGGTGCTCCACCTCGAGGAGGGGCAGGAGACGAACGTGCGGCTCGCCGAGATCGCGCGGCTGCAGGCGCTCGCGGTCGAGCAGAAGAACGCCGACCTGAAGCGCGAGCTGGCCGAGCGCGCCGGGCAGCGGGCCGCGCTCACCGCCGGGCTCGAGACGCTCGTCGGCGAGCGCGTGACGATCCGGACGGGAGGCGTGCAGCCGTGACCCGGAACCGCGCGATGCTGGGGCGGGTGGCCCTCGGCGTGGCCCTCACGCTCGCCCCGGCGCTCGCCCTCGCGGGCACCGCCGGGTCGACGCGGGACCTCGTCCTCGACTTCGAGCGCTCGGGCGTCCTGAAGGACCTCCTCGGGAAGACGCTCGCAGTCGCGAAGAGCTTCCTCTTCCTCTCGACGTTCCTCGCCTACGCGATCGAGGCGTTCGGGAGGTCTCCGGTCGCCGGCCGCGACTACGCGGCGGTCACCTGGCGCATCGTGGTCGTGCTGCTCCTCCTCTGGAACTACCAGGCGGTGTTCGGGGGCGTCGTCGGGCTCCTCGACGGGCTCGAGCGCCAGGTGGCGCCGCCCTCGACGTGGAAGGCGTTCATCGAGGAAGCGACCGAGATGCGCGAGGCGCTCGAGGACGTCGCCTCGAACGGCGAGAGAGCCGGCGCTCAGGCCGGTTCGGCGGGGGCCATCGTGTCCGAGCCCTCGGGGATCACCGCGTGGGCGTACGACGCGCTCATCGCGTGCATCCAGCTCGTGGCGGAGGCGGCGGTGTTCCTCGTGAACTGGCTCTCGAGGATCCTCACGGCGACGCTCTTCGTCATCGGCCCCCTCGCGCTCGTCGCGGGGATCCCGCGGGTGAGCAGCACCGGCACGCGCTGGTTCGTGCGGTTCGTCACGATCGCGAGCTGGCCCGTGTTCTCCGGTGTCCTGCTGTCGGTGCTCGTGACGCTCGGCGCGCAGGGGGCGGTCCGCCGGACGTACCTCGAGTGCCTCGTGGCGGCGCTCGTGATGCTGGTGACGGCGCTCGCGACGCCGCTCCTCGCAAGCCATGTCATCGGCGGCGCGCTCGACAACGCGGCCTCGCACGGGTGGAGCTCCGCCAAGGCGACACAGCATGACGCCGTTCGGCCGGCGCTGAGGCTCGCCGGCGGCGCCGCGGGGCGGGTGGTCGCGCTCGGCTCCGCCGCAGCGCATGCGCTCACGGGTGGCGGGAGCAGCGCGAGCGCCGCGAGCGGCGCAGCAGCTGGCGGCGGCTCGGGTGGAGGAGGCGGCTCGCTACCTCCCGGCGCGCGCGGGAGCAGCGGAGCCGTCTCGAACGCGCCGGGTGGCGGAACCGGCGCGCGCGGCCGGTCGCGAGGCACTCGCCGCGGCGGGGCGGCAGCGCAGCCTGCATCCGAGCCGGCGGGCGCCGCGCCCGGCACGGCGGAGCAGGGCGGGGTCGTCGCCAACACGCCGGCGCCGCCGCAGGTGGATCGGCCCGCGCCCGTGGCCCGCCCTGATGGGGCGAACGGCCCCGCTGGGGGCGGTGGCGGCAAGACGTGAGCCCGGGTGATCGGATGGAGGCGCCTGCCGTGGTGAGGACGACAAGACCGGACCCGAGGCCGCCGGGCTCGCCGCCCGCCGTGTGGGCCGCGTTCGTCGCGCAGAACGCGTGGAAGAGCTGGACCATCGTCGGGCTGCTCACGGTCCTGGTGCTGCTCTGCATCGCGCTCGTTCGCCTCGCGAGCCGCCCGCCCGAGTTCGTGATGGTCGACGCGAACGGCCGGACCACTCCGGTGCGCCGGTCGGTCGCGACGGACGCGCTGCTCAAGTTTCTCGCCGACCGGACGCGGCCGCCGGAGGTCACGATCGTGCGGTTCACGCGGGATTTCCTGCACCTCGCGCTCGGCCTCAACTCGAGCACGGTCGAGGCGAACTGGCCCGCCGCGCTCGCGATGATGGCGCCCGAGCTGCGTGAGCGGATCGCTCGCGAATCGGCCGCGAAGCGGCTCGTCGAGACGTACCGCCTCGCGCAGAGGCGGACCGAGCTCTCGTTCGACGAGATCGTGGTCGAGGACCAGGCGCCGGCGCACGTCGTCGTCCGCGCCACGATCACGCGCCGCTCGCTCCCGCTCGTCGATGGTGGTGGTTCGCCGGAGACCGATCGGGTGCAGGTGGAGCTCGTGGAGCGCGTCGTGCCTGCCACGGTGGACAGCCCTGATGGGCTGGAAGTGGCCGAGTGGCGGCTCGTTCCCTTCGCTCTAAGCGAAAATGAGGCCGCACGGACCAGCGGAGGACTGGAGGCGTCCCGTGACGAGAGGTAGCCCAGCGCTGCTCGTGGCGTGCGCGGCCGTCGCGTGGGCCGTCGCCGGCGCCGCAGACGCGGCCGAGAAGCGCGAGCTGCGCCGCCGCGCGCTCACGATCGACGACGCCAGCCTCACGTCGGTCCCGGAGATCCGGGTCGCCGGCGGAACGCCGACCATCCTGACCTTCGAGGTTCCCGTCAAAGACGGCGGCGCCGTCCTCGCCGACGTGCGCGGCGTGTTCTTCCCGCCCACGCAGACCGACCGGACCGTGATGCTCGTCCCGAAGTCGGACCTGTCGCGCCCCGAGCCGCTCAACGTCTCGCTCGCCGACGGGACGGTCCTGACGTTCAAGCTCGTCACCGTTCCGGGCGAGGCGGACGTGCAGGTGGACGTCGCGGTGGCGCTACGCGAGCGCGCGTCGCCGGACTCGGCCCAGGCGCTCCGGATGATGAACGAGCAGCTCCGGAGCGAGCTCGACGAGTGCCGCGACGGCGCGGCGAACGCCGGCGCGACGAAGCTCGCGGCGCTGCTCCTGTCGCAGAGCCTCGATCAGCCGCAGACGTTCGAGCGCCGCCCGCTCCACGCGGGCGACAAGCAGAGCCGTCTCCTCGTCCAAGGGCGCTGGGCGTACCGGATGCTCGGGCTCACCTACATGATCTTCACGGTCGAGAACCGTGACCCCCAGCGCTCGTGGGTGCTCGATCGCGTGGACGTCCGGCTCACCGGCGGTCGCGACGCGGTGGACGTGAAGGTCGTCGCCGCGCAGCCGGAGCTCCCCATCCTGCCGCCCGGGACCGCGGAGCGGGTCGTCGTCGCGTTCGAGACGCCCTCCGTCTCCGTGTCGCAGCGCTTCAAGGTGACCTTCCACGAGAAGGACGGGCCGCGCCTCGTCGCGCTGGAGGGACTCTCGCCGTGACCGCGCCCGCCGGGATCGACCCCTCGTATCTCGAGAAGGGCACCCGGATCGGCGCCTACGAGGTCGTCGACAAGCTCGGCAGCGGCGGCTTCGGCTGCCTGTGGAAGGTCCGGCGCGAGGGAAAGCTCTACGCCCTCAAGATCGGGCGGCAGCGGCTGTCGGAGCTCGACGCGGAGGACCGCGAGCACTACCACGAGCGGCTCGACCGCGAGATCGCGGCGCTCAAGACGCTCCACCACCCGAACATCGTGCGTGTCCACTCGTTCGACTGGTGGCCCGAGCTCGAGAGCGGCTTCCCGTACCTCGTGATGGACTTCATCGACGGGCTACCCCTCTACGCCTGGCGCGAGCACGCCACGCCGTCGCTGGCGCGCGTGTGCAGCGCCTTCGAAAAGCTCGCCGCGGCCATCGAGCACATGCACGCGCTCGGCATCTACCACCGCGACTTCAAGAGCGACAACGTGCTCGTCCGCGCGGACGGCGAGCCGGTGGTCATCGACTTCGGGATCGCGAGGCCGCATCTCGCGCTCAACCTCACGCGCGCCGCGAGCGTCGGGACGGTCACCTACTACGCGCCGGAGTACGCCCGGTACTGCGACTCGGCCGCCTTCTCGCGCGGCGAGCCGTTCGACTGGAAGCCGACGACCGACCTGCACGCGGTTGGCTACATGCTGTACCGGGTCCTCACCGGGATCCGGCCGTTCCCCCTCGACAGCGCCGCGCTCGAGAGCGAGGCCGCGGTCCTCATCGCCATCAAGAACGAGATCCCGCCGCACCCGAGCGACGTCGATCCGCGCGTCCCGCGCACGCTCGGGGACGTCGCGATGGCGCTCCTCGAGAAGGACGCGGGGAAGCGGCCGCAGTCCGCGCGCGAGGTCGCGGAGCAGCTCCGCCGCGCCCGCGACGCGGGAGCGGGCGACCGCGCCTGGACCGACCCGTTCGACGTCGACGGCGCGGGTGTGGCCCCGGCTGCCGTCGAGCCAGACGCGGCGGGCCAGGTCGTCGAGGCCGCCGAGAAGCTGTCCGAGCACCGCGCGCCGCCAGCCGACGAGGCCGAGCTCGGGGGTGGGGGAAAAGCGCAGCCGAGGGACGAAACTCCGCCGCGACCGGGTTTCGACGTGCCGACGCGAGCATGGCAGCGTCCCTTCGACGCGGGCGAGGGTGCGGCGGCCCTGGAGCCACCTTCGCGTGAGGCGGATCCTGTCCCGAGCGCGGTGCGGGAGGCGAAGGCGCGGCTCGCCGCGAGCGCACCGCGGCGCGGCCCTGGGCGGCTCGCGATCGCGGCGGGCGCGGTCGTCGTAGGCGTGGTCGGTCTCATCGCCATCGCTGCCAGCATGGACGGACCCGAGACGCCGACGCGGACCGCGCTCACGGACGTACCTGCCCGCGAGCCGTCCGTTCCTGCGCCTGAACCCGTCGCGGACCGATCCGGAGGAACTCGCCAGGCGGCGGTCCCCACCGTGCGTGAGCCCGAGCCGCCCAGCGACGCGGCGCAGATCGACGAGGCGCTCGCGCGCGAGTTCGGGCGGCCCCGGGTGCTGCCGGATGGTCGCCTCGAGATGAAGCCCGCGGAGCCTCGCGCCGCGCCCGCACGGCGGCCGCAGGCACGCACCGTCGCGGCCGATCCGACGGCGGGCGGCGACGAGAAGGCCGAGACGGCAGCGCCGGAGCCGCCGCGGGATCCGCCGTGGCTCATGCGCTCGACGCGCCTCGTGTCGTCGTCTTCGGCGGCGCCCGCGGCTGCGGCGGCGAGGCCGCGCGGCGTGCCGCTCGGCGCGCACATCAAGGCGAAGCTGCTCACGAACCTCGACAGCCGGACGATCGGGAACGGCCCGGTCGAGGCCGTGCTCGTCGTGCCGCTGCTCGTGCGCGGGGAAGTGGTCCTCCCGGCGCGGACGCTCGTGTTCGGGACCGCGACCGAATCGAGTGGCCGCTTCAACGTGCGTTTCACGAGGCTCCGGCTCCCGGACGACACCGAGGTCGAGTTCGAGGGCCTTGCCATCGCGCGGGACGACGGGAAGCCGGGCCTCGCCGCGGCGCGGCGGATCGAGGGGGAGGCTCCGCGGGCTCCCAGGCTCGGCGCGCAGCTCGCCAAGGGCACCGGGAACATCCTCCTGGACACGGTGACCGGCGGGCTCGGCCAGAACGTCGCCCGGAACGCAGGGCAGGCCGCGCTGAACCACGAGCGCCCGGTCGAGGGGGGCAGCACCTACGCGCTCTTGCTCGACTCGGGGGTCGTGTTCGACGTGTGGGTGGAACGAGCCTTCTGAACGGGGTCCAACGGTGGGCATTCGGGCCGTCATCGTCGCCGCTGCACTCGGTCTCGCGCCCACGCTGGCCGCGGCCGACCGTGGCGCGCTCACGCTCGAGCTCGGCCCCGCGGTCTCAGCCCTCGCGGCCTCGCCATCGCAGGGAACCGGCTCGAGCACGCTCGGAACCGGAGCCGGCGGTACAGCGGGGATCCGGTACGCGATCTCGAACAGCTTGGAGCTCGCCGCGATCGGGTTCTGGGAGGCCCCGGTGGATTACTTCCACTCGGGCGTGGAGATGGGAACTGCCACGGGGACGGTGCGAGGGACGCTGTCGGAGCGGACGCAGCGATACGGCGGGCTCGCCGGCGTCCGCTTCATCCACGGCTATGTCTGGCGACTGCACTTGGGCGCCGACGTCGGCTGGGCGCACGAGAGCTACACCCGGCGCGACCTGATCGACGTTTCGACTCCCGGGAACGAGCACAGCTTCGGCCTCGGCCTCCGGGACCGCGCGACGGACGCGCTCGTGCTCGCCCCGGTCGCAGGGGTCGAGTGGCAGTTCACGGACCACTGGACCGTCTCGGTCACGCCGCGCGTGGAATTCCTGCTGGGCGGAACGAGCCGAATCGGACTGCTCGTGCCCGTCAGCGTCGGGTACAGCTGGTACCTCTTCTAGAGAACCGAATAGGTCGCATCACGGCACCTTGCTGGATGGATTTCGGGTTTGGCTGGCCGGGGTTGTGCCGCAGGTCACAAGGCTCCTTCGTAGCCTGCGGTAACGCATGGCCTTGGCGACCGGCGACGTAGTCAGTCTCGTGCTCGAAGCGTCTTGGTCCCAGCCGAAGACGCGTCCGGGCGGTCCGGCGGTCCGGGTCGTGTCGGACCCCGATGCTATACCCGTGCCCATGCTCGGGCACTCGTTCACCGCTCCGTGGGCCGGCTCGCAGGACCACGACTACCTACTGTTGCAGGTAGCCGAGTCGCTGCAGTTGACGAAGTCGCAGTTCGAGGCGGCCGAGGCGGCGTACAGGTCCGTCTCCTCTTGGCTCAACGCGGACGACACCGCACTTGCGAGGCTCAGGCCGTTCATCTTCCCGCACGGATCCGTAGCGCTTGGCACGACGGTGAAGCCACGGCGTGGGCAGAAGGACGATGAGTACGACGTCGACTGCGTCTGCCGGCTCGCTTCGACGTCGCTGAGCTCCATGGAGGTCTATGCGCTTGTCCAGGCGCGCCTCATGGCGCACGAGACCTACCGGAGCATGCTGGAGCGGAAGAACCGCTGCCTGCGCCTCAACTACAGCGGCCAGTTCCACATCGACATCCTGCCCGGTGTCCCCACCGGGGTCCGCACCGAGCTTCTGGTCCCCGACCGCGAGATCAAGGAGTGGACACGGAGCGATCCCGAAGGGTTCGCGAAGTGGTTCAAGGCGCGGGCGGAACGGCCCCAGCTGATCCGGGCCGACGCGCAGCCGCTTCCCGAACCGGCCCCGGCTCGCGACAAGCCTGCTCTGGCCATCGCGGTGCAACTCGTGAAGCGCCGTCGCGACATGGTGTTCGACGGCAGCGAAGATGCGCCCCGATCCATCTTGCTAACCACGCTCGCGGCGCGCGTCTACAACGGCAGTTACGGCGTGGGCGCAACGCTGGCGCAGGTCGTCGCCGGGATGGCTTCCGAGCTGCGGCGCTCCGTCGGCAGGATCGCCGTCCCGAACCCCGTGAACGAGGCCGAGGACTTCGCGGAGTCGTTGGATGACGCGAGGTACGAGAAGCTTCGGGCGTTCATGTTCGCCTTCGAGCGCGAGATCGCGGGGCTTGCCACAGCTCACGGCGAAGATCTTCGCGAGGCCATGAAGGAGATGTTCGGCGCGGAGCCGACGGTCACGGCATTCGAGCGATGGGGCGAACTGCTTAACAAGCGCCGTGTCTCGCGGACGCTGACGGTTACGGGCGCCGGCAAGGGGGCCCTCGGCGTGGTCTCCGACGTGAGCGCGACGAAGGTGCCGAGGCACGACTACTTCGGTGCCTAGGTACATCCGCGAGACACCGCTGAGCATCGCGCGTCAGGCTGCGGCCCTGCGCGCGGACTGGCCGTCACTGTCGGTGACTGCGTGGCGCGACGAGCTGAAGGCGATGGGGGAGTTGCAGCCAACTCCGATATCCACCGTCTTCAAGGTGAGCATCACGTACCGCGTTGGTGATGCACCCGAGGCGTTTGTTCACTCGCCCGCACTGGCGCGTCGACCCGAGCGCCCCGACGAGCCGGTCCCGCACGTATATCCGTGGGAAGGCGGGGCAGAGGGGCATCCGTGCCTGTTCAGGCCCTGGGGCAACGAATGGCACGCCGGGAAGGCGATCTCCCGCACCATTGTCCCTTGGCTGCTCACGTGGCTTGCGAACTACGAAGTGTGGCGTGCGACAGGGAAGTGGCTCGGAGGAGGAGTCTCGCACGGTCTCCCCAAGACGAAGGGCGCGAGGTCGACGTGACGAAGGACCAGTTCATCCAGATGGCGGTCGAGAGGGGCGCCGACGCCCTCTGGTTCGTTGCTGGGGCGCTCACGACGGCGGCGTGGCAGAACCGCACGCGGCTCTGGAACGCGGCGGTGTGCGCTGGGCCGTTCAGGACGAAGTCCGTGCGGATCTCCGCCGCGTACCTCATCAGGATTGAGATCGACGGGAAGCACCTGCTCGTTCGTGGCCACCGTATCCGGGACCAGTTCCAGCCCGTCGGCGGCGTGTACAAGTACCTGCCCCACGCAAAGAGCAAGCTGGAGGATCTCGGCGTCACGACCGATCAGTGCTTCCCCGTCGACGAAGATAGCCGGAGCGATCTACGGATCAGGGTTCCCGGGAAGAACGTCGCAAAGTTTCTGAGGTGGTTCGACGAGAGCCGCGATCGCGAGTGCAACCCGTGGCGCGAGTTCTTCGAGGAGCTTGTTGAGCCCGGGCTCCTCTCTCGTGAGGTATTCCCTCACGCGCAGTTCCGATATGTGAAGCGAGACGAGCGCCCCGTTCGCTGGAGCGCGGAGCTGGAGACGCGCGAGATCCTCGTGTTCGACGTCTTCGAATTGGTCCCGACGCCCGAGCAGGAAGCTGAGCTTCGCCGTCTCGCTGCTGCCCCGGGGCCCGATCACGTGTTCGCCGCCGAGGCACGGCTTCGCCGGCGCGGATTCCAGGCGGGTGCGGAGCCTGCCGAGAGGATCGCGCCTACTGCCGAGTGGATGCTGTAGTCCTCGGGCGCGATATCGCGATCGGCTTTGCGCGCCCATTCAGGTCGCCACAGCGTTCGCCATCAAAGGGCCGGCGCGCTCGCGCCCATCGCGCCGGCAGCAGGTGCGGCCGGCGGTTCGGACCCCTGAGCCCCTCAGCCCTGCCCTCGAGGTCGCTGCTGGAGACTCCGGCCACTCACGGCATGGGCGGCGCCTCGTTGGGTGCGATCGTGGAAAGCCGGTTGACTGTCAAACGTAAGCGAAATAGAACGCTAGACGACAGCACCCCGCTCCGGAGTCTCGATGCAGCAGCCGAATGCCCCCTCCGTCTCGGTTCCCGCACGCGTGGCGGTCGCGGTCATCACGCTCACGGTGGGCGCGGAACTGGCGCTTCGCTGGCAGCGCGACGGCGTCGAGGTCCCGGTGCCATTCGTGCGCGAGCTGTTGGCCGAGGCGGAGGGTCGATGGCTGCCGCTCCGCTCCTGGGTGCTCGCGCACGAGACCACCGCGCTGCTCCTGGGCGTTGCGGGGGTGGCCGGGGTCCTGCTCGCGTACCGGACCGGCCTCCTCGTGTGGCGAAACCACGTGATCGCACGAATCGCCGGCACGCACTTCCGCGCCGACGACCAACGGTTCCCCGCGCGCGCCGTGGACGTCCTCGCGGAGATCCGACGCCGGCCGGCTGGCCACACCTTCGTCGGCCTATCCCCGCGGCGGACAGCGCTCGGCTGGCGCTGGAAGCCCGTCTACCTCTCCGAGCGCCAGCGCACGACCCACCGCCACGTCCTCGG
The DNA here is from genome assembly GCF_022690805.1 of Anaeromyxobacter sp. SG66. Taxonomy (NCBI): domain Bacteria; kingdom Pseudomonadati; phylum Myxococcota; class Myxococcia; order Myxococcales; family Anaeromyxobacteraceae; genus Anaeromyxobacter; species Anaeromyxobacter sp. SG66. The sequence continues at coordinate 171,777 of NZ_JALCZC010000001.1, read as the reverse complement.
CAAGACGGGCTCGGGCAAGACCGAGAGCGTCCTCTGGCCGCAGGTCCTGCAGGACGTCCTCGACGGCAAGGGCTGCGTCGTGATCTCGGGGAAGGGGAGCGACGAGGAGGTCGCCACGATCAAGGGCATCGCGCAGGTCGCCGGGCGCGAGGCCGACCTCCGCGTCTTCGCGCTCCCGGCGTGGAACCAGCCGGCTCTCCCGAGCCACACGTACAACATGGTCTGGGTCGAGCCGTGCACGCCGGAGAGCGGCGGAGGCGATCCGGTTGCGGTCGCGGAGCGCGTGTTCTCGGTCCTGCCGCTCGGCGACAACCGCTACTACAACACGCAGGCGCAGATCATGTTCACCAATCTGTGCCGCCTGCTGCACGGGATGGTGGACGCACGCGGGTTCGGCCAGCCCTTCACGATGCGCGACCTCGCGGTCTGCCTGAAGGGCGTCGGGAACAAGAACCCCGCCTGGCGCGGCGCCCTGGACCACTGCCTCGCGCGCTCCCGCGACCAGGAGGCCGCACGCGAGGTCGTCTCGCAGATCGACCGGCTCGGGCACGAGATCCACAAGGCGCTCTCGGGCCTCGTCGGCGCGGTCGACAAGTTCCAGGCGCCGCTCGTGAACGCCTACGCACCGGACATCGTGATGCGCGACGTCCTCGAGCAGAACCTCATCGTCTACGTCCAGCTCCCGTCGAACCTCTTCAAGATCCAGGCGCCGTCGCTCGGGAAGGTCTTCCTGATGGACGTTCAGCAGGAGGGGAGCTTGCGGCAGGTCTTCCGGGCGACCCGGAACCAGCGACCGTTCAGCGTCGTGGTGGACGAGTTCGGCCGGTTCGCGGACCTCTCTTTCGTCGACTCGCTGAACCAGCTCCGCGACGCGAACCTCCAGTTCACCGTCGCACACCAGTCGCTCGCGGACCTCGAGCTCGTGAGCCGCGAGTTCGCGAACTCGGTCTGGGACAACACGCGCATCAAGGACGTGCTGAATCAGGACAACCCGGCGCTCTGTGAGATGGTCGCGAAGAGCATCGGGACGCACCAGGAGGTCGTGAAGACGGTCCGTGTCGAGGCTGGCCCGCTCTTCACCTCGCTCGCGACGCGTGAGGCGTCCACTCGGCTCGTCGAGTCCTACAAGCTCCACCCGAACCGCATCAAGAACCTCGCCAGCTGCGGGCAGGGCTTCCTCTACACGGACTCGACGCTCCACCCGGTCTGCTACGGGCAGCTCCCGCCGCTTCGGGCGGCCTACCCGCTGGTGTCCCGCCCGGAGGCGACGGTCGCCGGGCTCCACCTGTACGAGCGGTTCATCGGGCGCGCCGCGCATGGCGCGCGCGAGGAGGATCGGAGGTCGGCATGAGCGCAGCGCGAAAGCAGACGGAGTCGAAGCAGAGGATCCTGAAGGTCGGAGGCACGTACCTCGATCGCTCGCGCGGGGTCCTCGTGACGCTGGAGGATCACGAGATCCACGGTGGTCGCCGGACCGGACGCGTGGTCGTGGCAGCGGCGGACGGCGTGCTCCGGTTCCCGAGGCGGTGGTACTGCCGCGAGCCCGACCTCGTTCCGCCTCCGCGGAGCGCCGCGATCGGCACGGCGGGAGCGCAGTCGTGATCCCCGGGGCCGTCATCGAGGAGCTGCGCTCGCGAATCGACCCTGTCGAGGTGATCGGGCGCAGGCTCGAGCTGCGGAAGACGGGGAACTCGTTCTCGGCGAGCTGTCCCTTCCACGCGGACAAGACGCCGAGCTTTCGCGTGTACCCGGACTCGAGGCGCTTCAAGTGCTTCGGGTGCGGCGCACGGGGTGACGCGTTCGAGTTCCTGCAGCGGTTCGAGGGGAAGGACTTCAAGACCGTCGTCCGCGAGCTCGCGGCCGAGGCGGGAGTCGCCGTCGAGGGCGACGCGCCGCGCGGCGTGGCCGCACCGGCCACGGGCGCGATCGTGCGGGCCTGCGAGGCTGCACTGGCGCACTGGACGCGCCGACTGTGGGGTCCCGAGGGTGAGCCGGCGCGGAAGTATCTCGCGTCGCGAGGCGTGGACGAGCCCACCGCGAAGCGGTTCCGCCTCGGCTACGCGGCGCGGGAGTGGCACGACCTCCACTCCGCGCTCGTCGCGCAGGGTATCCCCGAGGACGATCTGCTGCGGGCGGGGCTCCTCCGGGAGAGCACGTCGAAGGGGCCGCTCGCGCACGATCGGTTCCGGGGCCGGGTCATGTTCCCGTTTCTCGACGGCCGGCGGCGCGCCGTCGGGTTCGCGGGCCGCATCATTCCCGCGACGGGCGACGGGGCGCAGGCCCCGAAGTACCTGAACGGCCCGGAGACGCCGCTCTTTAGGAAGGGCCACCTGCTCTTCGGCCTCACGGAGGCGGCAGCCGCCATCCGGAGCAGCCGGCGCGCCATCCTGGTCGAAGGGTACCTGGACGCGATCGCGCTCGCCCAGGCCGGGCGGCACGAGACGATCGCCGCTGGCGGTACCGCGGTGACGGAACACCAGCTCTCGCTCCTCCAGCGGTCGGGCGCCGAGGAGCTGGTGCTCCTCTTCGACACCGACGCCCCCGGGCTGGACGCCCCGGCGCAGGTCGCCCCTGCGCTCCTCAAGGCGGGCCTCTCGACGCGGATCGCGCGCCTGCCCGGGGCGGCCGCCGCCGACCCGGACTCGTTCCTGCGGGCGCACGGGCTCAGGGCGCTGGAGGTCGCGATCGACGCCGCGGCCCCGCTCACGGAGTGGCTCCTCGAGCGCGCCATTGCGTCCCGGACCGCGAAGGCGCCGACGAAGGCGATCTCGGTCGAGCAGAAGCTCCTCATCGTGCGGGATCTTCGGCCGTTCGTCGCCGCCGCGCCTGCGGGCCTCCCGCGAGCGCTCTTCGAGCAGCGCATCGCCCGCCGCCTGGAGCTCTACATCGTGGCGCTCCGCGCCGACCTGGCGCGCGGCCGAGGGCGATCGGCCGGAGGCGAGTCGTGGCCCAGGTGAGAGGGACCATCCTCACCGAGCGCGATCGCGCGTTGCTCGCGTACGTGGGCGTGGCCCGCTACGTGTCCGCCGAGCACGTCCACCGGCTCGTCGTCGAGAGCCCGAACCGGAAGCTCGTCTACCGGCGCCTCGCGAAGCTCTGCGCCGCCGGGAGCCGGCCCGGCGATGGCGCGTACCTTCGTCGCCTCGAGTTCAGGCGCGCCGAGGGGACGGCGGTGCCGGTCTGGGCGCTCGCGTCGGCGGGGCGAGCCATCGCCGAGGAGAGCGTCGCGTACCTGCGGCCGCCGGCGCAGAAGGACGTGGGCCACCAGTTCCTCGAGCACACGCTCCTCCTGAACGACGTCCTCGTCGAGCTCGCCGTCGCGCTCCGCCGGTCTCCGGTGGCGCCGGTCTCAGAGCTGCCGTTCCGATGGCTGTGCGAGGACGACGGCGTGCTCGAGTTCGAGATGTTCCACCGGCACACCGGCGCGACAGCGCCGGCCGTGCTGAAGCCGGACGCCATCCTCGAGGTGCCCGGCCACCAGCGCCGGCTCTTCCTCGAGGCGGAGACCGGAGCGCACAGCATCGCGACCGCGAACCCGGGGTCCCACGGCGCCGTGCTCAACAAGCTGCAGCGCTACGCGCACTTCTTCACGGCGATGGCGGGCGCCGGCGCGACGACGTACTACGCGCGCGCGTTTCCCGACGGGCTCTTCCCGGTCCTCGTGTTCCTGGTCCACTCGTCGGAGCGGAAGCGGCGCGTCGAGAAGGCGACGAAGGACTGGCTCGGCGCGCAGGGGACGAGCTCGTTCCGCGTCCGGGTCCTCTCGTTCGACGAGGCCGCCGGCGTACTCGCCGGGTTCATTCGCGACGGGCGCGCCGTCGCAGCGGCAGAACAGCGCAGAAGCGCCTCCGCCCGCCTCGATGGCGCCAAGGCTCGTCAGCTCCGCGAGGGGTACAACGCGCTCGCCGAGGCGCTGAACGCGACCCGCCGCGCCATCGCGGAGCACAACGCGCGCGGCGGGTGCCAGGTGTCTCTGCCACCCGCCCCGGTCGAGGCGCTCCGCGCGCTCAAAGACCTCATCCGACACGACCTGCTCGGGGAGCCGCACTCCGCGCGAAAGGGTGCGAGCATTCGATGAGCAGGAAGGGCGCAGACCGGGCGAGCGGGCTTCCGCGGGCAACCGCGAAGGAGGGGGCCATGAGTCCGAGGTCTCGGAGCTTCTTCGTGGCGTTCAACGCCGTCGTAGCGATCGGCGGCTTCACTGCCTGTGGTGGCGGAACGCAGGTCACCACGAGCCCGCTTCCTGAACGGATCGAGGTACGCGTCAGCGCGGGCGCCCCCGTCGCGGGGGCGGTCGTGACGGTGTACGCGATCTCGGACGTGACGGGTCTGAAGGACGAGACCGTCGGCGGGGGCGGCGTGCTCGGTTCGGCCGGTCCGACCGATTCGACGGGGGCGGCCACGATCACGCTCGCGTCGCGCAGCTACTCCGGGCCGGTCCAGATCGTGGCCAGCGGGCCGGCGCTGTTCTACGCGGACCCGACGGTCGCGGCGGAGAGCGGTTCCTCTGCGGCGGTCATCCAGATCCCGGCCACGTTCTCCCTCTCGTCATACGTGCCGCGCTTCTCGACGGTCGCGCCGGTCGTTCCGGTGACGCTCCTCACGACGCTCGCCGATCGCGCAGCGCTCGCGTGGGCTCGAGGCCGGCACCCGGCGCAGCGGACGCCCAGCACGATCACCGCCGCGCTGGGCGCGCGAGACCCGCTGTTCGTGGCGCACGTGACGAAGGACGCGGCCGCGTGGAGCCCGTCCGCGCTCCGCAGCACGGTGCCCGCGCCGCTCGCGGCCGGGCCGCAGACGCTCGTGGACTCCACCTACGCCGCGCTGCTCGACATCGCCCTGAACCAGCTCGCTCACGACGTCGCGGCGAGGGCCGGCTATGGCGCGAGCTCGAACGCGATCACCGCCGTCACGCTCGCGCAGCTCCTGCAGGACGACCTCGACGCGGACGGGCGCTTCGATGGGCGCGGGGTCGGAGGCTTGCTGCTCGCGACGCCGGGCAACCCGCCCGTCGCGCTCGACGAGCAGACCCTCCGCGTGCCGCTCGCGCTGGCGCTCGACACCTGGATCCGGAACAGCGCGGCGAACAGGAGCGGGATCGGCCAGGCGGATCTCGTGAGCGCGAAGGTCTACGAGGCGCTCACGACGGATGCCTCGGACCTCTTCGGCGGCCCACCGTCGCCAGGGACGTTCGACCCGGTGGACCGCTCCCCGCCCGTGCTCTCGTTCATCGCGAGCGCGCCGGCGTTCACGAACCAGCAGACGCTCATTCTGGCTCTTTCGGCGACGGACGCGACCGGCGTGAAGGGCGTCTTCGCCCAGGCGGGCGGCACGCGGTTCACGGGAACAACCGTCGACGGCGGCTGGAACGTCCCCGTCGAGCTCGTACCCGGGCACAACATCGTGACGATCTGGGCGGAGGACCTTGCCCAGGCCGCGAACACCGGCCTGGGCGCGACCGAGCCGCACCAGTTCACGCTCGACATCCTGCTCGACACGGCGCCGCCGGCCGTCCTCCATGACGCGGCGTTCCTCTCCTACATTCCCGAGAAGCTCGTCACCGTGGCCACGAACTCGGATGGTACGGCGGAGGTACCGGCCAGGCCCAACTTCGAGGCGAAGTTCAAGGAGGCGATCTCGACGAACGGCGAGATCTTCAAGATGGCCACGAGGCTGTCGGCGGGTGGTTCGCTCGACGTGGCGGAGCTCGAGGGCGCGAACACGCCGAACATCCCCGTCCTGCGGTTCGCCGTGCACCACGACCCGACGATCGAATCACCGATGGTCGAGGCCACCTACTCCGTACGGCTCGAGTGCGCGGGCTGCTCGTATCCCGCCCGGTCCGGTGCACTCCTCCCGAGCCCGACGTCGACGCCGAGCTTCCTGTACTTCGTCCTGCCGCTCGCGACGGAGACGGTGCCCGACCTGGCGGACGTGACGGGGACCGCGTCGGTCGCCGTCACGCTGTCCTTCCGCGATGCGGCGGGCAATGCGGCGCCCGAGGTGGATGGGGGGACGTACACCTTCCACGTGGTCGGCCCGGCGCTCGCCGTGGCCGAGGACCTGGCGTACCCGCAGGCAGGCGATCCGAAGAGCACGTTCATGTATCCCGCGAGCGCGGCGCGCTACGCCGCCCTCTTCGATCCCGCGGCCACGGGCTTCCTGCCGGACCGCCGCGTGCGCCTCGTGAAGTACGTCATCACGAACCCGTGGCCCGTGCCGGTGCTCGCCGAAGTCCGGCTCGACGGCGGTGCGTGGAACGCCACCGAGACGTGGAGGGGCGAGATGCTCCGCATGCCAGGGCTCGCCTACAACGCGGACGGCATGTCGTTCGCCGGGATCACCGACTGGGCGGCGACCTGCAACGGGATCCCGACCTTCCCGTGTGGCGGGACCGCCGCGGATCAGGACGCGAAGTATCCGGTCCACTTCCCGGGCTCGACCACGCAGTACAGCTGCGACACGAAGCCAGGAGTTTCCGGCTCGACGAGCCCGTGGGCGTCGGCGCCGGCCGACATCGTCGGCACACAGCAGGCCGCGGCGGCGCCGGAGCTGCGGGCGTTCGCGCCAGGCGGCCCGTGGGACGCGACGCCGGCGACGAGCCTCGGTGGACAGCTCGTCGTGCCGGCCGCGACCGCGACAGCGCCGGGCCGCGTGCACGTGTACGTGACGCGCCCAGCGGGCCTGGGTGGGCGAACTATCCCGCTGGCGTTCGGTACGCTGAACCCGAGCTCGCCCGCTGCGCGGTTCGAGACGTGGGAGTGGGACCACTGGATGGACACCGACCCCTCGCGGCTCTCGTGCACGTACCAGACGTTCACGCTGGTCCGCGACTGCGGCCGGTGCGGCTACTACTCGCTGGGCTGCCTCATCTGCGCGGTGCCGATCACGATCACCAACAGCTATCGGCACTGGTGGGCGTACCGGCACATCCGCTACCTCGCGGGCGGCGCCGACAACCTGGCCGGAGCGCTCTCCGTGTCGTCGCAGGGGCTAGTGGCCGATGGGACGAGGCCCTTTGGCGAGCCGTCCGTCCAGGCGAGTAGAATCGAGGTCGGACGAAGCATCGCCCACTGAGGACCATGGCCAACATGCGCGCCCCTCTCACGGCCCTCCTCGCCGTCGTCGTCCTCTCCGCATGCACGGAGGGGCCCAAGGGAGATCCCGGCCCCGCAGGACCCACCGGCTCCACGGGTCCGACAGGGCCGCAGGGAGCAACGGGCGCCACCGGACCCTCGGGCGCCGCGGGGCCGGCGCTCGTCGTGACGGACTCGCCCCCCGGCGGCGCGCCGCCCAACGTGATGGGGCCACTCGTCGGTTTCGACCAGGTCGCGGGGACGGTCGCCTTCTTCAGGGAAGGTATCGTGTGGACGATCGACAGCGGGAACGGGGCGATCAGCTTCGCGTTCCCGCAGGGCTCGACGTTCTTCTTCGAGACCTCGAACTGCACGGGCACGGCGTGGGTGAACACGGGCCCGGAGCCGGTGCCGTTCCAGGCGCCGCTCTGCCAACGCGGAGCTGGGCCCCTCGGGACCTGCGCGGGCTCGTTCGTGCTCGACACCGCGAGGAGCCCAGTCACCGTCAACTCGCATGTCGATGCCACGGGGGCGTGCGTGCAGGAGACGATGACGGGGACGCTGACGTCGGTGAGGGCAGTGGCGTCGCCGGTGAACGCGGCGAACTTGCCGCTGGTCGTGCGCGAGCGGTAAGAGCCCCGACGCGCTCGTACCGGTAGCGCAATCTAGTGGTCGGCGCCTCTCGCAGGCGCCTCGCCCGGCGGGCCACTCTGTTCGCCCAGCTGCGGGCAAAAGGGTTAGACTCGGCGCTCGACGAGGTGCTCAGGCGTGATCACGTAACCGTGCGATATGACAAACGATAAACCGAACGCTCCTGCCGCGTAGTCCATGCCCGGCTGTCGGATCGGTGCGGTACCGTGAGGGCCCAACGGGGCACCGCGGGACCGGTGGAGCGCTCGAGAAGCGGTCTGCCATGTCGGCCCGCTTGCCTCTAGAGGCGGCGGGGCGCCGAGCGAGGTGCAGGGGGAGATGGCCACCAGAATCCGGACACCTGACGTGAGTGGACCCGGCGAGCCCGCGCAGGATGTCGCGTGCGTGGACCTATTCTGTGGTGCCGGTGGTCTGACCCACGGGCTCATGAACGCCGGCGTGCGCGTCGTGGCGGGCGTCGATTCCGACGAGGCATGCAGGTATCCGTACACGTCGAACCACGAGGGAGTCGCGTTCCACGCGTCCGACGTAGCGAAGCTCGAGGCGTCGGACATCGAGGAGTGGTTCGGCGATGCGCGCGTCCGGGTGCTCGCGGGTTGCGCTCCGTGCCAACCCTTCTCCAGCTACTCACAGCGTTACGAGACCGTCGGGACCGAGAGGTGGAGCCTCCTCAACCACTTCGCGCGGCTCGTCAAAGAGGTCGAGCCCGACATCGTCACGATGGAGAACGTTCCCACGGTGAAGAAGCACACCGTGTTCCACGAGTTTGTCGCGACGCTGGAGAGCCAGGGGTATGTCGTCTGGCACCGCGTCATCGATTGCGCCAAGTACGGTCTACCGCAGCGCCGACGTCGCACCGTGCTCCTCGCGTCGCGCCATGGCGAAATCAAGCTCCGCGAGCCCGATGCATCGGAAGCCAGAACGGTCGAGGACGTGTTGAAGGGGCTACCCGTTCTTCGGCACGGTGCCAGCGATGACGACGACCCACTACATACGGCGTCGCGTCTCTCGCCTCTGAACTACGAGCGTATCCAGGCCTCGAAGCCCGGCGGAACGTGGCGCGACTGGCCAGACGATCTCGTCGCCAAGTGCCACCGCAAGAGGACGGGGAAGTCGTATCCGGGCGTCTATGGTCGCATGAAGTGGAACGAGCCGGCGCCCACGCTGACGACGCAGTTCTTCGGCTTCGGGAGCGGTCGGTTCGGCCATCCCTCGCAAGCGCGTGGGCTTTCGCTCCGAGAGGGCGCCATCCTTCAGGGCTTCCCGCGGGACTACGCTTTCGTCCCTGGCGGCGAGCGGATCCAGTTCAAGGTGCTTGGTCGCCTCATCGGCAACGCGGTACCGGTCGAACTCGGGCGCGTGATCGGCGAAAGCATCATCGAGCATGTGAAGAAGCACGTCGGCCACTCCCCCCCGTCAGCGAACGACCACGGAGGGCGGAATGGCCGCAAGCAGGCGAGCAGCGCCGTCCTCTCCTGAAGTGAGTCGCCGCATGCAGCGGGTCCGGCAGAAGGACACTTCTGCCGAGTCCGCGCTTCGGCATGAGCTCCGCGCGTTGGGGCTCCGCTACCGCGTCCACGTCCCCCTCCTGACGAAGCCGCGCAGGGTCGCGGACGTGGCATTCATCGGTTCCCGCGTCGCCGTGTTCGTGGACGGCTGCTTCTGGCACGGCTGTCCTTCGCACGCGACGTGGCCCAAGCAGAACGCAGAATTCTGGCGTACGAAGATCGTCGCGAACCAGGACCGTGACCGGGATACCGACGCGCGGCTTGGCGCCGCGGGCTGGCGGGTCGTGCGGGTCTGGGCTCACGAGACGCCGAGCGAGGCAGCATCGCGTATCGCGGGGCTCGTCCGCGCGCGCAACGCGAAGAGAGGCACATGACCAACGGACGTGCATCCGAGGCGACGGTTCTGACGGCGACCGCCCCCGAACCCGGCCAGCTCGTGGAAGTCCGGCGGCGGCAGTGGATCGTCTCCGATGTCGACGCTTCGTCGGTGTCGCCCGAGCTGCCGAAGCGGAACCTCGTGAAGCTCGCATCGATCGACGAGGATGCGCTCGGCGAGGAAATCGAGGTCCTCTGGGAGCTCGAGCCCGGCGCACACGTGATCGAACGAGCCGGGCTGCCGTCGGTGGACGGGCTCGACGAGCCATCGAAGCTCGAGGCGTTCTTGGACGCCGTCCGCTGGGGCGCCGCGACGAACGCCGACCGAGGGTACCTCCAGGCTCCGTTCCGCAGCGGCGTGAGCATCGAGGACTATCAACTCGACCCGCTCGTGCGCGCGATCGACATGGCGCGCACGAACCTGCTGATCGCCGACGACGTCGGCCTTGGCAAGACCATCGAGGCCGGCCTCGTCATCCAGGAGATGCTCCTGCGCCACCGTGCGCGGACGATCCTCGTGCTGTGCCCGTCATCGCTTCAGGAGAAGTGGCGTAGCGAGATGGCCGAGAAGTTCGGCCTGGAGTTTCGCATCGTCGACACCGAGTCGGTGAAGCGCTCGCGCCGAGAGCTCGGGCTTCACGCCAATCCGTGGACCTCGTTCCCGAGGCTCATCGCCTCCATCGACTGGGCGAAGCAAGGCGAGGGCATTCGACTCCTGCGCGACGTGCTCCCGCCGCAGCCGACGTTCCCGCGCCGCTTCGACATGCTCGTCGTCGACGAGGCCCACAACGTCGCGCCCACGGTTGGCAAGTACGCCGTCGAGAGCCTGCGCACCCGGCTCGTGCGACTCCTCGCGCCGCACTTCCAGCACAAGCTCTTCCTCACGGCGACGCCGCACGACGGCTACACCGAGTCGTTCACTGCGCTCCTCGAGTTGCTCGACGACCAGCGCTTCTCGCGCAACATCCTTCCGCCCGAGGATCAGCTCGCGCGCGTGATGGTGCGTCGCCTCAAGAGCGACCTCGTCGACGCAGAGGGCAAGAAGCTCTACCCGGAGCGGCGCCTCGAAGCGCTGAACGTCGTATACACCGCCGAGGAGAGCGAGGCTCGGCAGCTCCTCGAACGGTACATCGCGAGCCGCGAGATGCAGGACGAGCGCGACGGCGCTGCATCGCACTTCGTCCACCAGCTCCTGCGCAAGCGCCTGTCGTCGTCGCCCGCCGCATTTGCGTCGACGCTCGCCCGCCACATGGCCACTCTCGAGGGCAAAAGCGAGGCGCGCCGCAGCTCCGGGCTCGACGACCGGATCCTCCGGCGCGCGATCGCCAAGACCGAAGAGGACTACGCCGACGATGAGACGCGCGAGTCCGCAGAGGCCGAGGCCATCGAACAGGCGAGCCGTCGCCTTCGCCCGTTGTCGGCCGACGAAAAGAAGTACCTCGGCCGCTTGCACTCGTGGGCCGAACAGGCGAGCCACAGGCCCGACTCGAAGGCGGAGGCGCTCATCCGCTGGCTCGAGGAGACCGTCCGCCCGAAGGGCACATGGTCGAATGCGCGTGTCATCCTGTTCACCGAGTACCGCGCGACACAGAAGTGGTTGCACGAGATCCTGGCCAGTCACGACTTCGGCGGAGAACGCCTCGCGCTACTCTTCGGCGGCATGGACCCGAAGGAACGCGAGGGCATCAAGGCGGCGTTCCAGGCCGACCTGCGCGAGTCGCCGGTTCGCATCCTTCTCGCCACCGACGCGGCGTCGGAAGGCATCGACTTGCAGAACCACTGCAACCTGCTCGTTCACGTCGAGATCCCCTACAACCCGAACGTGATGGAGCAGCGGAACGGCCGCGTCGACCGCCACGGGCAGAAGCAGAGCGAGGTTGTGATCTGGCACCCCGTCGACGCGAGCGGCGGCCACGGCGACGACATCCTGCGCGCCCTCCGCAAGCTCGACGCGATGCGCGCCGACATGGGCAGCGTGAACCCGGTCATCGCCCCGCAGTTGCCGGCGCTGCTCGAAGGCCGCCGCCGCGAGCTCGACACCGCCCTCGCCGAGAAGCGCATCGAGCGTGCCCGCCGCTATGTGAAGGCCGAACGCGAGCTGCGCGAACGCATCGCCAAACTGCACGAGAGGCTCAAGACGACGCGCAGCGAGCAGCACCTCACGCCCGACCATGTCGAGCGCGTGGTGCGCGTCGCCCTCGCGCTCACCGACAAGCCCGACCTCGCGCCCGCGAGGCTGTCCGACCTGCCCGACGCCCGCGTCTTCCAGATGCCCGCTTTCGCGGGCTCGTGGTCACGGTGCCTCGACGGGCTCGAGCACCCGTACACCAAGCGCATCCGCCCCATCACCTTCGACCACGAGGTCGCCAAGGGGCGCGACGATGTGGTGCTCATCCATCTGAACCATCCGCTCGTGCAGATGAGTCTTCGGCTGTTGCGTGCCGAGGTGTGGGCACGCGACGACGTGAAGAAGCTGAACCGCGTCGCGGTGCGCACGCTGCCCGACGCGAAGGTCGATGGTCCCGCCGTCGTGGTCGTGTCGCGGCTCGTCATCACCGGCGGCAACCACCATCGTCTCCACGAGGAGCTGACGGAGGCGGGTGGCTACCTGCGCGAAGGGGGCTTCAAGCGCGAGGACGGCATCACGAAGCTGCGCGACTGGCTCGACTCCTCTGTGCCCGGGACGATCGCCGATTCGCTGTTCGACGCCCTGCGCACGCGATTCCGGAAGCACACCGACGCTGTCCTGAGCGCGGTTTCGTCGCGGTCGAAGGACCGCCTGAAGGTCCTGGGCAACACTCTCGAGTCGCGCAAGCAGCGCGAAATCGAGGACGTGACCCAAATCCTCGACGACCTCGCGAAGAGCGTCGAGGCCGAGTTGAACAAGGATGACCCGGAGCAGCTCTCGCTCTTCTCCGAGGACGAGCGCACCCAGCTCCGGCGCGATCGGCTCGCCCTCGAGACGCGTCTGCGGCGCATCCCGGAGGAGCGCGACCGCGAGCGCCTCGCCATCGAAGAGCGCCACGCCGGCCTCGTCGATCACACGTTCCCCGTTTCGGTGATCCTCTTTGTGCCTGAGTCGCTCGTTGGCCGGAGGAAGTCGTGAGCGCCAAGCACGAGTGGCTGAACCTGCTCGAGGTTTTGGGCCCGTTCCTCGCAGTGCCCGTGCTCAGCGAGGTGTTCCCGCAAGGGCTCGAAGAACTCGACACCTCGCGCGCGAAGCGTCTGCGCGGCGCCTACGAGGAGTGGCGCGACGCGGTCGACGCCGACGACCCCGACCTCGACAAGCTGCATGAGGCGTGGATCGACGAGGTGCTGCGCACCGCGCTCGACGCCGACGACCAGTTGCTGAAGGCGGGCAAGGACGTGCCGGCGTCGGTCGTCCAGCTGCCGGAACACGACACAATCATCACGCCCGAGCTCGTCTTCGTCGACCCGACCCACGGCGGCGCACCCATCGCGCCCATCCATGTTTTCCCGCCCGACACCGACCTCTCGGCGTCGATGAAGTTTGGCGGGCTCTCGTGCTCGCCGGGCGACCGCATGGCGCTGTACCTGCGCTCATTGAACAAGCCCTTCGGCGTCGTGACGAACGGCGAGCGCTGGATGCTGGTCCACGCGCCGACGGGCCAGGTGGCGACCTTCGCGAGCTGGTACGCGCGCCTTTGGGGGCAGGAGCCGGCCACGCTGCGCGCGTTCGCGTCGGTGCTCGGCGTGCGGCGCTTCTTCGCGCCCGAGCAGGACCGGCTTCCGGCGCTCTTCGAACGCTCGACGAAGCACCAGGACGAGGTCACGGACGCGCTCGGCGATCAGGTCCGGCGCGCCATCGAGGTGCTGGTGCAGGCGCTCGACCGCGCCGACCAAGATCGCAACCGCGAACTACTCCGCGACGTGAAGCCCCAGGAGTTGTACGAGGCCGGGCTCACCGTGATGATGCGCCTCGTGTTCCTCCTCGCCGCCGAGGAGCGCGGGCTGTTGCTCCTGGGCGAGCCCCGCTACGACTCCTTCTACGCGGTCTCGACGCTGCGCATGCAGCTCCGCGCCGAGAGTGACGAGATCCTCGAGCGTCGGCGCTCGGCTTGGTCACGGCTCCTGGCCGTCTTCCGCGCCGTCTTCGGCGGCATCGAGCACCCGACGCTGCGCCTGCCTGCGATGGGCGGCTCGCTCTTCGATCCCGACCGATTCCCGTTCCTCGAGGGACGCCTGAAGGGCACGTCATGGCGGCAGCATCGCGCCGAGCCCCTGCCCATCGACGACCGCACGGTGCTGCTGCTCCTGGAAGCCATCCAGACCTTCGAGGGGCGCACGCTCTCGTATCGCGCGCTCGATGTCGAACAGATCGGGCACGTCTACGAAGGCCTGCTCGAACGCACCGTCTCGCGCGTCGAAGACGTGACGCTCGAACTCGAAGCCGGCGCACAGGCCAAGGACGCCCGGGTCACCTTGGGCGAGCTGGAGTCGGCGCGCCGCGAGGGACCAGCAACCGTCACGCGCCTGCTCGTCGAGCGCTCGAAGCGCTCCGAGTCGGCCATCAGGAACGCTCTGGCCGCCGATGTCGAGCCCCAGCTGAGCGCACACTTGCTCTCCGCGTGTCGCGGCGACGTGAAGCTCCGGGACCGGCTCGAGCCCTACGTCCGGCTGCTGCGCACCGACCCGTGGGGCTACCCGCTGGTCCATCCGAAGGGAGCGTTCGTCGTCGTGCTCGGCGCTGACCGGCGCGAAACCGGCACACACTACACGCCAAAGAGTCTCACCGAGCGCATCGTCGAGGAGACGCTCACACCGCTGGTCTACATCGGTCCCGCCCAAGGCGCCCCGCGTGCCGAGTGGAAGCTGAAGACGCCAGAGCAGCTCCTCGACCTGAAGGTTTGCGATCCCGCGATGGGTTCCGGCGCGTTCCTCGTCCAGGCGTGCCGATTCCTGAGCGCGCGCCTCGTCGAGGCGTGGGCGATCGAAGAGGCAGCGGGCCGCGTCGTCGACCTCACGGGGCGGATCCACGAGGCGCGCACCACCATTGAGAAGATGGCGCCCGGCGTCGAGGAGCGCGCCGAATACGCGCGCCGCATCGTGGCCGAGCGGTGTCTCTACGGTGTCGACCTGAACGCGCTCGCCGTCGAGCTGGCGAAGCTTTCGCTGTGGCTCGTGACGCTATCGAAAGGTCGCCCCTTCGGCTTTCTCGACCACAACCTCCGGCGCGGCGACAGCCTGCTCGGTATCAGCCGCCTCGAGCAGCTCACGCAGCTGTCGCTCGATCCGTCGGCCACACGGCAAGGGCGGCTGTTCGGCAAGGCCATCGAGCGAGCCGTGGCCGAGGCGGTCGAGCTACGGCGCAAGCTGCGCGAGATCCCCATCCGCGACATCCGCGACGTCGAGGCGATGGCCACGCTCGACGCCGATGCGCGCAAGAGGCTAGAAGCCGCCGAGCTGCTCGCCGACGCCTTCGTCGGCGCGATCTTCGCGGCTGACGGCGGGGACATCGAGACGCGGATTACTGCGCTGGCAGCTGATGCTGACCGCGTCGTGAAGGGCGAGGAACGCCCGACCGATACGTTGGCGAAGCGCACGGCCAAGGACCTCGCGAAAGACTCGCCGAGCGGTGGAGCGCGCCGCCCCTTCCATTGGCCGCTGGAGTTCCCCGATGTCTTCCAAGGTCCCTCGCCGGGCTTCCATGCCTTCCTCGGCAACCCGCCGTTCCTGGGCGGCAAGCGTATCACTGGGGTGACGGGCGACGCCTATCGCAACTGGCTCGTGGCTCACATCGCCGAAGGGCGGCGCGGCTCAGCCGACCTCGTAGCGTACTTCTTTCTCCGGGCGTGGAGCCTGCTGTGCGACGGCGGTGGACTCGGGCTGCTTGCGGTGAACACGATCGCCGAGGGCGACACACGCCAAGTAGGGCTCGAAGCGATGGTTGGTGCCGGCGCCACGATCTATTCCGCCTACCCCAATGAGCCGTGGCCCGGCCGTGCCGCTGTCGTCACGAGTCGCGTCCATGCTCACAAGGGAACGTGGCACGGCCCGCGCTCTCTTCACGGTCGCCCTGTCGCGTTCGTCTCGGCGTACCTCTCGGATCGCGAAGACTGGAGTCCCCAGCGACTCAAGGCCAACGAGCGCAGCGCCTTTCAAGGGTCGGTGGTCGTCGGCATGGGCTTCGTCCTCACGGCGAATGATGCGAAGCAAATGCTCGACGCGGACGCGAAGAACGCCGAAGTCGTTCTTCCGTACATGAACGGCGAAGACCTCAACTCGAGCCCGGAGCAGCGTCCCAGTCGGTGGGTGATTAGCTTCTGGGACTGGTCCGAAGAGAGATCCCGCGCTTACAGGAGGCCTTGGGCGTGGATTGACGAGCGGGTCCGCCCCGAACGTCAGCGTCGCGACGAGAATGGAGCATTCGTTCTCAGGAAGCCGCTACCAGAACGATGGTGGCAATACGGTGATAAGCGGCCAGGCCTGTACCACGCGACCAATCGCGGACATCACTTCGAACAGCACCCCGATGACTGGAACGCAAAAGCGAGGCCCCTGTCGCGGGTGCTCGTCTCTTCGAGGGTGGGTAAGCACTTCGCTCCCTCTATGGTCCTCAATGATGCGATCTTCAGCGAAGCCTGCGTTGTCTTTGCCCATCCTCAGCCTCAGGCTCTCGCGGCGCTCCTCAACTCATCGATCGGCCAGGCATGGGTGTGGCAGCAATCCTCGCGGCTGAAGACGGACCTGCGATTTGCGCCGTCTGACGCGATTGAAACCTTTCCATTTCCAAATCGGCTCGAGACGCTCAACGGACTCGGTGAGGCTTATCTGATCGCGCGCCGTGACATCATGCGCGACGAGAAGCTTGGCCTCACGAAGCTGTACAACCGCTTCCACGATCCCGCCGACCTCGATCCTCGCATGCAGCGCCTGCGGGAGCAGCTCCGCGAGATCGATGCAGCCGTAGCGCGACTCTACGACTGGGAGGGCCTTGACCTGGAACACGGCTTCCACGGGGTCGCGTACCTCGCCGAAAACGATCGCGTACGCTTCACGATCAGCGAGCCCGCGCGTCTCGAAGTGCTCCGTCGCCTCGGCGAGCTGAATCGACAGCGGTACGAGGAAGAACAGGGGGTGGCACCGGCCGCGAAGCCGCGTGCGGCGAAGGGCCGGGCAAAGACCGCCTCGGCCGGTCAGGGCGCGCTCGCCCTCGTCGATGGGCCCGAAGCCGAGCCGAAGACTTCCAAGACCAAGGCCGGCGCTCCTGCGAAAAGAGCCATCTCGCGGAGGCCCCGATGAAGACGCTGTTCGGGCATCTGCTGCCGTTGGCCGAGGATGAGATCGAGGCCATCTGGAAGGAGGCCACGCTCACCGTCGACGCGAACGTCCTTCTCGACTTGTACCGGTACCACCCGGAAACACGGGGCGCGCTCATCCAAGCGTTGCGCGGCTTCGAAGGCCGTCTCTGGCTCTCCCACCAAGCGGCTTTGGAGTTCGTTCGGAACCGCGCGCGTGCCGCTGCCGCGGTCGCCAAGGAGTTGGCCGAAGCCGTTGGAGACGTGAACACCTTGGAGTCGGCGCTCAAGAAGGCCACCGACGATCTGCGTGGTCGACGTCCGCTGCCTCGCGAGGTTGGACAGAAGTTGAAGGCCGATGTCGACGCGGCGATTCGTTCGGCAAGAGCCTCGATTGAAGAGCTACGGACGCGCGATGCCAACGGGGCGTCGACCGATGCGGTCCTCGATGACGTTCTCGCGCTCTTCGACGGATGCGTCGGCGGTCCTCCCGCCGGTGACGAACTCGCCGACCTCCACAAGGACGCCGAGCGCCGCATCAAGGAGAAGGTACCGCCGGGCTACGAGGACGCGAAGAAGGACGGCGGCAACGTGCATGGCGACTACCTCGTCTGGCATCAGGTTCTCCAGCAGGCCAAGAGCAGCGCCAAGCCCGTGATCCTCGTGACCTCCGAGCGGAAGGAGGACTGGTGGGAGCGCGCTCAGGGGAAGGCGGTCGGGCCACGACTCGAGCTGCTGGAAGAAGCGCACCGGGTCGCCGGTCAGCGCGTGCTCATCTACCAGACTGCTTCGTTCATCGAACGAGCGGTGGGGCCATTGCACGGCTGGATGGCGGCATTGGTTCTCGATGACATTCGACCAGAGGATCTCGAGGACGTCACCGCTGCTGCGCAGATCGAGCTCGATGAGATCATGAACGACTCGGTCGGAAGACTTGGTGACGAGCTCATCGCTTCCGACGCCTCACTTCGCCGTCTCGTGGCGGAGACGAAGGTGAGCGGATGGCGCGTGCATGACGTTGAAGTGCCGTCTATCGAGCGTGTCGACAACGCATTTGCTCAGCTCAAGTTCACCGCGGTGGCACACTACACGAGCGGGCCGGTTGAAGACCCGCGAGTCGGGCCGGAGATCCGAGTACAGCTTCGGGGAACCATCGCATTCAAGAACGGCGCGTGGGCGATCACCGAGCACGAGGTCGAGAACGCAGAGATCGTGCGGACACCATGACCCAACAACTCGCTCTGGCAGGTATCCCGACTACCACGTTCGAGATGACTGTGGACCTCAACGTCCTCGAGCATCTCGGCATCAACCTGTACAGCAACATCGCCGCCGTGCTTACGGAAACCGTGGCGAACGCGTGGGACGCCGACGCCGAGAACGTCACCATCCGCGTCGATCCGACGAAGCAGGAGTGGATCGAGATCGTGGACGATGGCATCGGCATGTCCATCGACGACCTCAACGGCAAGTACCTTCGCGTCGGCTACCGTCGTCGCGACGACCCCGACGACGAGCACGGGAAGCTCACGGCGAAGAAGCGCCCGGTGATGGGACGCAAGGGGCTCGGAAAGCTCTCGCTGTTCTCGATCGCCGAGGTCATCGAAGTACAGTCGGCACAGGACGGCGAGAACGCTGCGGGGTTCACGATGCGCGTCGACGGCATCAAGCAGGCCGTTGCCGAGAAGAAGCCCTACCACCCGGTCCCGCTCCCCGACGCCGAGCTGAAGGTCACGAAGGGCACGCGCATCGTGCTGCGCGACATCAAACGCCAGCGCCTCGGGACAGGAGTCGAGGCCCTCCGCAAGCGGCTCGCACGCCGCTTCTCCGTCATCGGAGAGTCGCGCGGCTTCAAGATCACGATCGACGACGCGCCCATCACGGCGGCAGACCGTGGAGACCTCGACAAGGCCCAGTTCTTGTGGACGTTCAAGAACGACGGCTCGGTGCCGGCGGAGATCGCCAACGTGCTCGAGCGGGAAGAACTCGACGAGCGAATCGCCGAATGGAAGCCAACGTGGGCGATCCGCGGGTGGATTGGCACCGCCGCCAAGCCGAAGGATCTCGACGGTGGCAAAGACCTGGGGAACCTGAACGGCATCGTCCTCTTCGCGCGCGGACGACTCATTCACGAGAACGTGCTCGACCGCATCAACGACGGTCGGCATTACACGAAGTACCTCACCGGGCAGATCGAGGCCGACTTCCTCGACGTCGATGACGAGCCAGATATCGCGACGAGCGACCGGCAGCGTGTCCAGGAGGACGACCATCGCTACCTCGCCCTCATCGCCTTCTTGAAGGACACGC
The DNA here is from genome assembly GCF_022690805.1 of Anaeromyxobacter sp. SG66. Taxonomy (NCBI): domain Bacteria; kingdom Pseudomonadati; phylum Myxococcota; class Myxococcia; order Myxococcales; family Anaeromyxobacteraceae; genus Anaeromyxobacter; species Anaeromyxobacter sp. SG66. Next base: position 152,598 of record NZ_JALCZC010000001.1, on the reverse strand, counting down.
TCAGCGACGTAGAAAAGCGCTGGAACGAGTGGCGAAAGAAGCACGAGCTGCAGAGGGCCAAGGAGCAGTCCCCGGCGCTCACGGAGTGGCTCGATCAACTCGAAGAGGGCCATCGCAAGAGCGCCGAGACGCTGATCGCGAAGCTGAGTTCGTTGCCGGTCGAGGAGGAGGAAGACCGTAAGCTGCTCTACAAACACGGCATCTTCGCGTTCGAGCGCATGAAGCTGCGCGGCTCGACGGAGGAGTTCGCGCAGCAGGCGGTCGACAACATCGAACTACTCTTCCGTCTTCTGGCTGACCGTGATGCGCTCGAAGCCTCGCTCTATCGCGACATCGTGAAGTCGCGCCTCGAAGCCATCCGCGCATTTCAGAAGATCGTCGACGAGGACGCGAAGGAGCGTGTCCTTCAGCAGTACCTGTTCAAACACCTGTGGCTGCTCGACCCGGCGTGGGATCGGGCCACCGGGACGGAGGTCATGGAGAGCCAGCTCCTCGACGACGCAGGCGTCGTGAATGATCTCACGGAGAAGGAGAAGCTCGGGCGCGTCGACATCAAGTACCAGACGACGGCTGGCAAGCACGTCGTCGTCGAGCTGAAGAAGGTCGGCCGCAAGATGAAGCTCCTCGAGTTGCAGGAGCAGGGCTCGACCTACGTCGACAAAATCAAGAAGATCCTGAAGGCGAAGGGCGAAGACTCACCGAACATCGAGGTCGTCTTCGTAATCGGACAACCGATCGACGAGGTCAACAACCCAGACCGGGTCAAGGCGTCGATGGAGGCTGTGTCCAAGGGGAGTCGCATCGTCCTGTATGACACGCTCATCGAGGGCGCGCGCAGGGCCTACGCCGAGTACCTCCAGAAGAGCTACGAGCTCGACAAGCTCGAGAAGCTCGTGGGGAGCCTGTGAGAGATGAACGGGAGCCGCGCATGACGACGACCTCCGCATCGAGCACACAGGCATGGCTCGCCAAGGAGGCGACGCCGCTCGGTCCGTTCGTCCTTCGGCTCGCCGGTGATCGGGCCGGCGTCGGAGCGTTCACTCCTGGCCACTGGGTCGTCGTCGTCGACGCGACCGGAGGCCTGAGGCGCGTGGGGCGCATCCTGCGCATCCGCGCCGACCTCGAAGCGACCACGATCTACTTCGACAAGCTTCAGCCGGTGCAGAAGGCGGGCTCGCTCGCGGACATTGGGCTCACGCTGCCGACAGGGCTCGTTACGCGCCTGCGTTCCGAGGACCTGACCGCCGTGCTGGCGCGCGACAGCGTCTCGTCGCCCGGCGACGTACCGCTCATCCAAGACGCCGCTTACGTTCGCGAGCTGCTCGAGCTGGCGACACGCGACGATCTGCTCGGCCCAGCCAACGGACCAGGGGAGCTGGTCGTCGACATGAGCGTCCGCGACCGCTACCTCGTCGGTAAGCTCGCGCCGCGAAAGCCCGGAGACGCTACGACGGGCACCGAGGTCGAGCCGTCGGCGGCAGCCGACGAACAGAACGACTCGGCGCAGGAGAACGATGCCCCGCTCCACGAGCCAGGCGCCGAGTTCAACCGCGCGAGCGGGCGCGTCGAGCCCGAAGACGACGCGCTCGACGAGATCGACACGACCAACAATCAGTCTCTCGTGCCCTCGAGCATGGGCCTCACCTTCTGCGTCGGCCCCGACGTGAAGACGCTGGAAGTCACCGCGCGCTGGGGCAGCTATGCCCGTGTTCCGAAGGAGGAACACGAGTACACGAGGCCGAGGAAGAACCGCGAGACCGGTGAGGTCGATGAAACGAAGGTGAAGGTCTGGCGCCGCTTCCCGCGCGGCGGGCGCGTGACCCTCACGCTCGAGGACGGCCCCATCGAGCCGCTGGTGCCCGATGCGGAGCTGGAGGCGGTCCGCATCCAGGGCGCCGTGCGCACCAACGCCAAGGGTGAGCGGCTCGTCACGCTGTTCCTGGTGAACGGCCAGTTCGAACCCGAGACCAACCGCGACAGTGCCTGGCTCTTCCAGCCCGAGCTCGGCGTGACGGGGTCGGGCGAGGCGGCCGGGGCTCCCGTATTCCTCCGGCGTCCGAGCAACGACGTCGTCGTGAACGATGCCGAGCGCGACCACCTCGGGCTCATCTACCGACGCCGCGTGGAGTTCGCCGTGGGCCACGGTGTGGCGGTACACGCCGAGTCGCCCGCGAACGACCCGACGCGCGCCACGCTCGTCCGCACCGAGGTGATCCCGCGCTACGAGGTGCCAGTCACCGAGACGCCGGGTCTTGGTTTCGACGACCGTCCTGCGATGAGGAAGATGGTCGAGCGAGGCTGGCTCGACATGCTCTCGCTCGCCGACCGCGAGAAGCCCGAACTCGAAGAGGCGCTGAAGACGCTCGTCGACGACTACGCCGCGTGGATCGACGATCAACGCACGCGCGTCGGCACGGAGATCACGGGATACGACGCTACGGCCAACGAAGCGCTGAGCCGCTGCAAGACCACGCTCGAACGCCTGCAGGCAGGCCTAAAGGTGCTGCTAGCCGACCCGAAGGCACTGGAGGCCTTCCGCTTCGCCAACCGAGCGATGGCCCGCCAACGCGTGCGAGGCATCTACGCGCTGAAGCGCCGTCGTGGCGAAGAGCTGACTCTCGCTGACGTCGACGTGCGGAAGAACCGATCGTGGCGCCCGTTCCAGCTCGCGTTCCTGCTGCTGTCGATTCCATCGCTCGCCGACCCCAAGCACACCGATCGCACGAGTCCCGCCGAGGCATTCGCCGACCTCCTCTGGTTTCCCACGGGCGGTGGCAAGACCGAGGCGTACCTCGGTGTCGCGGCGTTTGCGATGGGCATTCGCCGACTGCAAGGGGTGGTCGAGGACCTCGACGGCGTCCGCGGGCTAACCGTCATCATGCGGTACACGCTGCGCCTCTTGACGCTGCAGCAGTTCCAACGTGCCGCGACGCTGCTCTGCGCGATGGAAGTCATCCGTGCCGCTGACGTTTCGAAGTGGGGCGCGGAGCCGTTCACGCTCGGCCTCTGGGTGGGCAACAAGGTTACGCCGGGAACCACTGAGGCTTCGCACCAAGCCATCGAGGCCATCCGCGACAAGGACCGCAACCGCGCCGGCATCGCGTCGCCCGCGCAGCTCACGAGCTGCCCCTGGTGTGGCTCAGAGATTCAGCCCGGTCGCGATATCGAGGTCGACAAGACCGCCGGTCGTACCGCCATCTACTGCGGCGACAAGCTCTCGCAATGCGAGTTCAGCAAGGCGAAGTCGAACACCAACGCGCATCCCGGTCTGCCGGTGAAGCTCGTGGATGAGGAGATCTACCACCGGCCTCCGACGATGATGATCGCCACCGTCGACAAGTTCGCGATGATGGCCTGGCGGCCGGAGGTGCGGACGCTGTTCGGCAACGTGAAGGAGGAGTGCGAGCGCCACGGGCTGCTCTGGCCGGGCCACGACTGCGGCACTGGCCACAAGGCGAAGAGGCCTCATCCAGCTGCGAAGGTGAAGCCGACGCGCGGTGTGCGCCCCCCCGACCTCATCATACAGGACGAGTTCCACCTCATCAGCGGTCCACTCGGCACGATGGTCGGACTCTACGAGACCGCCGTCGACGACCTCTGCTCGTGGCGAATCGGGAAGTCCAAGGTACGCCCGAAGGTCGTCGCGTCGACCGCGACGGTTCGGCGGGCCGGCGATCAAGTGCGAAACGTATTCATGCGGCGCCTCGCGATCTTCCCGCCGAAGGCGCTCGACGTCGAAGACGACTTCTTCTCGGTACAGCGCTCCGTCGAGAGGAAGCCAGGGCGGCGCTACCTTGGGATCTGCTCGCCCGGCAGCTCGAGGCCGGCCGTGCTCATCCGCACGTACACCGCGTTCCTCACGGCAGCGCAGGGGCTCTTCGACGCGTTCGGCCCGGTCGCCGATCCCTATATGACGATGGTCGGCTACTTCAACTCGCTGCGCGAGCTCGGCGGCATGAAGCGGCTCGCGGAAGACGACGTCCAGACCCGTTCGTACCGCGTGAAGATGAGCCTCGTACAGCGCCCCGGGCTCGAGCAACGGAGCGTCTCGACCATCGCCGAGCTGACCTCGCGCGTGAGCAACGCCGACATCCCGAAGTACCTCGACCAGCTCGAGATCCCCTTCGACGGCGTGTTCGACCCGACCAAGGACAAGTTCGTCAGCCAGCGCGCGCCCGACGGTCCTCGGCCCATCGACGTCGTGCTTGCGACGAACATGCTATCGGTCGGCGTCGACGTGAACCGCCTCGGGGTCATGGTCGTGAACGGCCAGCCGAAGGGGACCGCGGAGTACATCCAGGCGACGAGCCGCGTCGGCCGGGCGTTCCCCGGCCTCGTGGCGGCGGTGCTCACGTGGGCGAGACCTCGCGACCTGTCGCACTACGAGACCTTCGAGCACTATCACGCGACCTTCTACCAGCACGTCGAGGCGCAGTCGGTCACGCCGTTCTCACCACGCGCGATGGACCGTGGGCTCACCGGCGCGATGCTCGCCGTGATGCGGAACCGCTTCGAGCCGTTTGCTCCGAACGCGGGTGCGGGTGCGCTCGATAGCCCGAGCCGCCCGGAAATGGTCGCCACGATCGAATCGGTCACCGAGCGCACGTGGGAGGTTACCGAGGACTCGGCGAAGAGGAGCCGGGCCAGCGCAGAGATGAAGAGCCGCGCCGACGAGTGGGCGAAGGAAGCGGCCGTTCCGGGACGCGTCCTCGTCTATCAGAAGTACGGCGCCGGTCCCACCGCGTACCCAATGCTGGAAGCCCCTGGCATTCGCCCTTGGTCGACGTGGACGGTTCCCATGTCGATGCGCGAAGTCGAGCCCGGTGTGAATCTCGTGATGGAGGACGATCGCTCCAACCAAGATCCGGCATGGCGCCCGCGCCCCACCGATGATGACGCGCTGGACGTGGAGGCGTCGCGATGAGCAAGACGCCGGTGGGCGAAGTCCGCCCGAGCCAGCTCCTGTGGACCTACGGGCCCGGTTCGCTAATCGATCTCCCGAACCTTTCCGTCGTCACGATGGGGATCGACCGCTGGGAGGTGGGGCGATGCCAGCCGATCCAAGAGGCGCGTCTGCTAGCCAACGTGCGGCGCGTGCTCGGGGAGCAGGTCGAGTCGCTCCGCATGCCCCCGCTGACGGACAGCGACGTGGTCGATCCGTTCTCGCCCGAGGCGCTGGTCGGCGTGCCCGTGAAGCCGTTCCCGCGCTGGATGCGGTGCGTGAAGTGCGGCTTGCTCTCGCCGTTCGACGCGGGCTTGTTCGATCTCAAGGCGAACCGTTATAGGCCCGAGCGCACGTGCTTCGTCCATAAAGGCTGCACCGGCTCACGTGGAGATCAGAAGCCTCGCGATGCGGACGCGGTTCCCGCGCGCTTCCTGCTCGCGTGCCGCAAAGGTCATCTCGACGACTTCCCGTGGCACTGGTTCGTGCACGGTGGGCCGAGCGCCTGCAAGGGAACGCTACGCTTCTTCGAGAGCGGCGCCTCACTGCAGACCGAGAACCTGTGGGTACGCTGCGACTCGTGCAACGCCGCCAAGAGCATGGCCCAGGCCTTCGGGCAGGTCGGCAAGGACAACCTTCCGGGCTGTCGCGGGCGTCATCCCCACCTCAACCGCTTCGATGACGGCTGCGCCGAAGTCCCGCGCGCCATCCTCCTCGGCGCGACGAACGGCTGGTTTCCCGTAACGCTCTCGGTGCTCGCTATCCCGCAGACGGGGAGTCCGCTCGCCCAACTCGTTGCCGACGGCTGGACGTTCTTCGAGGATGTCGAGAATGCCGCCGAGGCGGCGGCGGTGGTGAAGACCCTGAAGAAGACGGCGCAGTTGCCCGGCATCGAAGCGTTCACCGGCGATCAGGTCTGGGAGGCCGTCGAAGCCCAGCGGGCAGGTGCGGCGGGGGACGAGGAGCTCGATCTGAAGGGGCCCGAGTGGGATGTCCTCACGTCGTCGACGCCGCCGACCGACTACCCGTACTTCATGAGTAAGAAGGCCGACATCCCCGCGGGTTTCGAGCCCTATCTCTCGCGCGTGCTACTCCTCGAGCGGCTACGCGAAGTGAACGCGCTGCTCGGCTTTACGCGTGTCGAGTCGCCCAACGAGGGCGGTGGCGAGGAGCGTGCGCCACGCGCGCCAATCGGTCGTACGGCTCCCAACTGGGTTCCGGCCACGCAGGTACACGGCGAGGGCATCTTCCTGCAGTTCTCGGAGGAGGCGCTCGTGAAGTGGGCGGCGGGGACAGGCCCTCGAGCTCAGGAGGCCGAGCTTCGGCGAGGACATCGTGGGTGGCGTGCGCGACGCGGGCTCGAACCCGATCCGGGGTTTCCCGGCATGCGCTTCGCGCTGCTCCACACCATCGCCCATCTGCTCATCCGCGAGCTTGCGCTCGACTGCGGATACAACGCGGCGAGCATCCGAGAGCGCGTGTATGCCGACACCGAGGACGGGAAGTCGCAAGCGGGCATCCTGATCTACACGGCAGCGGCCGACTCCGACGGCACGCTCGGGGGCCTCGTCGATCTCGGCAAGCCAGAAAACCTCGGCCGTCTGCTGCGACAGGCCCTCGACCGCGCGAAGGTCTGTGCGTCCGACCCGCTGTGCGCCGAGCACAACCCGAGGACCGACTCGACGCTCCACGCCGCCTCGTGCCACGCGTGTTCTTTCGTTTCCGAGACATCATGCGAGTGCGGCAACCGCTACCTCGATCGCGCGCTCGTCATCCCGACTCTCCAAGTCACCGACTCGGCCTTGTTCGCGGGGATCTGATGGACGAGCTCCTCGATGCGGTGACAGACCTGGTCGCCCTCGCATCTCCGGGACGAATTCGAGCTGTCGCGGGTAAGTTGCGCGGGCTTTCGGCACCCCAGGATGCTCCGCCGGTGTACACGCTGGCGGATACGCCTCCCGGGCGCGAGGCGGTAGCGCGCATCTTGGCCGCTTGGGCGACGGCCCAAGTGACCGGCGACGAGGTCGCGGGCATGCTCCTCGGCGCTTCGCAGGCGCGTCTCCGCGTCGAAGGAGAGCTGAGCATCGAGCTGGTCTGGACGGGCCCGACGACCCCCTTCGTCCCGACACGAAGGACGGAGCAGGTGCTTCTCGACCTCATCCGCGGGGCACAGTCCGACCTCATCCTCGTGAGCTTCGTCGCCTACAGCGTGGGAAGCGTCGTCAAGGCGTTGAACGAGGCGGCAAGCCGCGGCGTGCGGGTGCGGGTGTTGTTGGAGGCTTCGACGACGCACGGCGGCAGCCTGGACATCGATCCCGCGGCGACGATGCGAACGAGTGTTCCTGCGGCTGAGCTCTTCACGTGGAAGCAGAAGCCGGAACCGTTCGTCGAAGGCAAGGTCCACGCGAAGGTCGCCGTCGTCGATGGCGCACGCGCGTTCATCACGAGCGCCAACCTGACGGCGTATGCCCTCGAGAAGAACATGGAGGCGGGGGTCCTGGTCAATGGTGGGCCCGTGCCGAAGACGCTCGCGGATCACCTTCAGGCGCTGATCGACGTCGGGACGATCGAGCATGCGTAAGCTCTCGGGCCGCCTTCGAGTGCGGGGCAGCCGGTTCGCCGCCGTGAACTCGCTTCCGAGCGGAGGCTCGCAGTGAATCCCGAGTTCTGGGAGACGCACCGTGCTTGGTCGGACCGTGCCTTGATGACGGTGCGAGAGATGCTTCCCCTCTTCGCGAGCGTGGCTCGCCACGAGAGATGGACCGAGCGCGAACGCCAGACGCTGGCCCTGTTGCTTACCGCCGCCGCAAGGAGTTCAGAAAGCGTCCTGTGCCTGACTGCCTACGGGCAGGTGTGGGATGCGGAAATCGTGCTCAGGTCGGTGTTCGAGGCGTCGCTCAAGTTCGTCTACCTGCTCGAGAGGCCGGAGGCGTTCAAGGAGCGGCATGCCGAGTACTCGGAGTACCTATTCGACCTCGCGATGGTGAAGGACCATCGCAAAGCCGAAGAGTTCTTGGCCGCGATTCCGAATGCTGGTGCGGGGGAGTGGCGTGCGATCCGCGATCGACTCCTCGCTAAAGACGAGTTGGAGTCGATCTTGTCGCGGTTTCCCAAGAAGCGTCGAACTGAGCTGGAGCATGCTTGGAGTTTCGGAGGTTTGATCAGCGCTCTGACGCGCGCCGATGACTCGCCGTACGTCGGGTTTGCCGGTCTGGCGTGGGGGTACTGTTCCATGAGCCACCTGCAGCATGCCGACTACGCCGGGGTCGTTCTCCCGCGCGAACGCGAGGAGCGAGCCCCTCAGCGGCGCGACGCGCTCCAACTCGCGCACCTCGCCCGGATCATCATCGACGTGGTCGCGTGTCTGCAGATTAGGCTCCTCTCGTCTTACCGATTCTTGGGGCTTGATCTAGCTCCGGTGAAAGAGACGGTGCACAAGAGCGATGCGCTGTGCGCGAGTTTCGGTGGTGCGTTCGAAAGATGGAGTGAGCTCGAGTACGGCGCGGCCGAAGGGTAGGGCGCCGCGAAGCCGCGAAGGCCCGCTCCGCGATGGCGGGCACGGAATGCGACTCCTCGCGGTCAACAACGCAGCGGGCGCGGTGCGACGCCCCGCGTGCGTGCTACTTCCCGCCTCCACGTAGACCGCCCACGTCCACGCGAATGGCCCCCGACGAGACCCTCACGGCCGGGATCCGGCCCTCGGCCACCAGTCGGTACACGGTTGCTCTGCTGACGCGGAGTCGGTCAGCGACTTCGCGAATGGTCAAGAACCGGGACGTACCGAGAGTACGCCGTGCCTGAAACGTGACTGAGGCGCCCGGTCCAGGTCGGCGGGGCCGGTCTGTATCGGATCGCTCGCTGGAGCCGTCCCCAATGATTTCGGGCACATCGGTCGCCATCGGACCGGAGCCGACCGTATCGGATCCCGGCGTTGAGCCTTCGGGACCAAGGGGTCGCAGGTTCGAATCCTGTCTCCCCGACTCATGGAACCCTGTGGATCCTTCGGGAACCACAGGGTTTCTTCTTTCAGGCCCCTCCCTTCGACCCCTCCTGCTCCACGTCTGCTCCACGGCGGGACGTCACCTCCGGCTCTGAGCCCTCCGCCTTCAGGTCCTCGCGCCGATCCAGCAGCGAGATGGCCTCGGACTTCGCCGCCGGCGACAGGTGCATGTAGCGCTGCGTCGTCGAGATCTGCTCGTGGCCGGCGAGCTCCTGGATGGCCTTCGTGGAAGCGCCAGCCATCGCCAGTCGAGAGCAGAACGTGTGGCGCAGGATGTGGATCCCGCCGGTGACCTTGAGCCCGGCGAGCCGCTGCGCGCGGCACATCCACTTCGCGAGCAGCACCTGGCTCACCTTCGGGAAGCCGTCGTCGCGCCAGAGCACCCGGTCGCCACGCATGTGACGGTTCCTGGTGAGCGCTGCCTTGAGGCGCTCCGTGAGCATCACCTTCCGCTCGCGTCCGCTCTTCGGGACGGTCAGGTGACCCTCCCACTCGGAGCGGCGCACGACGAGGTACCCGCGCTTCACGTCCACGTCCGACTGCTCCAGCGCGATGATCTCGCCGCAACGGAGACCGGCGTCTCCTCCGAGCAAGCACGAACAGCTCGATGCGGGGGTCGAGCTTCCGCGCCGCCTCAACGAGCCGCTCGTACTCGTGCGGCTCGTAGAACTTCGGTTCGAGGATGCGGGGGACCTTCAGCAGCTTGATGTGCACGGCATCCGCTCGATGACGTCCCACTCCAGGGCGCTCTTCAGCATCGTGTTGAGGCAGACGAGCGCGTTGTTCGTCGTCTTCGGGCTGAGGTGCAGCAGGTCCGACTTCAGCTTCTGCACGTCGGAGTCGTTCACCTGGTCGAGCTTCTTCTTGCCGATGCGCGGCGAGAGGTAGTGCTCGATGATCCGCTTCTTCTGGATAATGGTGCTCGGCTTCTGCCGGTTCGCCTCGGCGTACTCCACGATGTACCGAGGTCCGAACTCGTCCACTGACGGGACCTCTCGCTTCTTCGGACGGCCATGAAGTGCGAGCTGGTGTTCCCGCTGCTCGCCCCAACGCCGGGCGGCGCTCTTCGAGCTCACGGGAGCGTCGACACGCTCCCGGAGTCTTCTTCCATCTGGTGTGCGGACGAGGACGTCCACTTCCCAGCCCCTTCCACTTCTGCTCTTCCGTACTCTGACGCTCATCGCCGAGATCCTTCCGGCGAAGGCGTTCCACTCTTCTCCGAAAGCCACTGTACCAACGCTTCCTGACGGAAGAGCAGGCGACGACCCACGCGGTGGATGCCTGGGATCTGACCGCGTTCGACGAGGCCGTAGACGGCCTTCGGCGTGGTCCTCAGGACCTCGGCGACCTCAGCGACGGTGAGGAGCTTCGGGAGAGAGCACGACTCGACGCTACGCAACTTCGGTAACGGAACTGTGGCCACAGGGACGCACTCGGGTTGTGTGAACGGCCCCACGCCGCCGACGGGCAGCGCCGTGCTCGTGTTGGAGCATCGACCTCGCGGGTGGCGCCAGCGCGCCAAGGGTCGAGCGCCGTTCTGTCAGCGGGAGCCGCTCAGGCGGCTTGGCCTGCCCTGCAGACCTGGAGTTCGTCGCGTCGTTCCCTCAGCTACCTGCGATGTAGATCTTCTTCGCGAGCGCCATCAGGTCCTTCCTCTCGCGTGCGGACGGGAGCGCGCCGAGCTCGCGGCGCGGGAGTTGGCGGTAGAAGGCGCCGTCCAAGTCCTTCGGGAGTGCGTGCGGCCGCTTGCCCGCGCGCTGCTTGAACCAAAACGCCACGCTTCCGGCAGCGCACTGGTCTCGGGTGCTGCGCGCCTGGGCTTGATCCGGTTTTTCGGACACCGAGCGAAAGGCGGATACGGTGTCCCGCATGAACCAACAGTCGAAGCCGGCGAAGGCGATATCACGTCGCCCGCGTAGGTCGTTCACGGACGAGTTCAAGGCAGGGGCGGTGCGCCTCGTCCTCGACGAGGGGAAGACGATCTCGGCGGTGGCGCGCGACCTCGACATCCACTCCTCGGTCGTCGGGAGCTGGGTCGAGCGGGCGCGAGCCGACCGGTCGAAGGGGAAGACCGGCCTCACCACCGCAGAGCGGGAGGAGCTCGCGAAGCTGCGCAAGCAGGTCCGCGAGCTCACGATGGAGCGCGACATCCTAAAAGAAGCCGCGGCCTACTTCGCGAAGCACCAGCGGTGAAGTTCGCCTTCATCGCCGCCAAGATGGCCGAGTTCCCGATTACGGTGCTGTGCAAGATCCTGGAAGTCTCGAGGGCGGGGTTCTACGCCTCCGTCGGTCGTGCGCCGCCGCCGCGCGCGGTAGAGGACGCGAAGCTCGCGGTTCTCGTCCGTGAAGCACATGAGAGGAGCCGGAGGACCTACGGCAGCCCGCGCGTGCAGGCCGAGCTCGCCGACACGCACGACGTTCATGTGAGCCGCAAGCGCATCATCCGGCTCATGCAGCAGCAGGGCTTGAAAGGGCGCGTCCGGAAGCGCTTCAAGTGCACGACGAACAGCGACCACGACCAGCCGGTCGCGGCGAACCTCCTCGACCGCAACTTCGAGGCGGACCGGCCGAACCAGAAGTGGGTCGGCGACACTACCGAGCTCGTCACGGGAAACGGGAAGCTCTTCCTCGCTGTCATCCTCGACCTGTTCTCGAAGTGCGTGGTCGGCTGGTCGCTGTCGCCCGTGAACGACCGCCACCTCACGCTCGCGGCGCTGAAACGCGCCATCGTTCAGCGGTGCCCCGGCACGGACCTCCTGCACCACTCCGACCAGGGCAGCACGTACGCGAGCGAGGACTACCAGGACGTGCTCGAGGCGCACGGCATCACCTGCAGCATGAGCAGGAGAGGCGAGGTCCTCGACAACGCGGCGATGGAGAGCTGGAACTCCACGTTCAAGGTGGAATGCGGGGAGCGGTTCGACACGAACGAGATCGCGGAGGCGAAGACGTTCGACTACATCGAGGTGTTCTACAATCGGCAGCGGCGTCACTCGGCCATCGGCATGGTGAGTCCGGCCGAGTTCGAGAGGCGGTATCGGGAGAAGCAGGCAGCTTAGTCAAACTGTCCGCGGAACCGGATCAAGCCCAGCCTCAACGTGCGCCGATTGGGCTCGGCCGTCGCTGACAGCGAGGTTGTGCTTCCCCGCGATACGGCGGAGCGTCGGGAGCGACAACGCCCTCAACGCCGTTCGGCGACGGCTTGTGGAGACCTCCGGCATGGCCACGCGATCCTACCCTAGGAGGGGCACGGACGGAGTCGAACTGACCTCGCCCAAGCGCTTGATCTGACTCACGAAGGGCGAGCGACTCTGACGTGAGGCTCAGGTCGTACGAGTAGGCGCTGCTGAACGTCGGCCCGGAGCGGTCTGCCACTCCTCGACGTTCACGCCTACCTCGCTGAAGCGCTTCGATGCGACGTTCGCCGCCTCTACGCAGATGTCGCTTCCGGCGAAGTTCCGTCCGGCGCGGACTGCTGCGATGCCCACCGAACCGGACCCCATGAACGGGTCGACAACGAGTTCACCAGGTGCCGTGCTCTGGCGCACCAGGACGTCGCTGACCTCGACCGGCTTCTCGGTCGGGTAGCCGTTGTAGATACGTGCGCACTCGATGATGTCCGACACGCCGAGGTCATTCAGCTTCCGCTTGCCCTTCTCGAAGAACAGGATGAACTCGTAGCGCGAGCGGTAGTGGTAGCCCATCCCGATCCGCTTCTTGTCCCATACCAGCGGCTTCCAGAATTTGAATCCCACATCCTCTCCCACGGTGCTCGCGATGCGCATCGTCTCGGGATCGCAGAACAGGTAGAGGTGCGAGTGCTTCCGCAGTACGCGGTACATCTCGCGGAAGAGCTCCGGGAATCTGGCGTTGGGGAAGATCTTGAACCAGTCGTTGCTGGACGCCTTGCTGTGCTTCAGTCGCGTCGTCGTGCCGATGGCACGGTGCTTCTCCAGCGACTCGTACGCCGGGTCGGTGATGATCAGGTCGACGGAGTCGGCCTTCATCGTGCGGAGCCACTCCACGGCGTCGAGGCGGGCAACGGTAGCTGCGAGTTTCATTCGTTCGCCCGAGCGGCTACTGATCTACGGCGTCACAGAGTGTCCGGCCAGTGACGCTCCCACGCTCTCGGCATTCCAGGCAGTAGCTCTGCACACCGTCCGGTGTGCTGTCGTTGCTCCGCGCGTCGGTCGTACCGAACGCGCGAGGATGGTCGTAGAAGATGTGCTGCTCACTCCCGGGCTCAGCTGAGCAGTTCGGGCACGACTTCAGACGCCCATCCGCAGAGTAGTAGCTTCGGTTCAGCGGCTTGCCGCAGTGCGAGCAGGGTCGTGACCGTCCAGTGCCGACGCTTGCGCCCACCCGGCGGGTTTTGCCGGGTGCCGCCCTCGGCGTCGGTGCGACCAGCGGGCTAGCGGGGTCGACATCACCCGTGGGCACTTCTACGCAGGACTTCTGCACGTACGACGACAGCAAGGTCTTCTTCTCGCTGGCCTCCGTGACGACATAGACCTTTCCCTGCTCGATTCCGGTGACCTTGCACAGACCGAATGACGGATGTCTCAGGAAACTCCCGTTCGTGATCGCCATCGTCACCCCTGAAGAACTCGTCTTCGCTACTGGGACCCCCGAGAGTACCAGACCCCTGCAACCGTTCTGGGGAGCACGTTCGTGCTCCACGACTGCTCCACGACGGAGGGGGATTCGCGAGGATCGTCGGGACAGAGAGGGATGGCAGCGGAATGGCTGAAGCGGGCGTGCTCACAAGCGAATCCGGAGAAAGTGGAACGCCTTCGCCTGGTTAGCCCAACCCACTTCTAGCCGTTCAAATCCTGTCTCCCCGACTCAGAAGGCCGCGACTTCGTACGGGAAACCGGCGGGTCGCGGCCTTCGTCGTTTGCGGCGCGGAGCGCGGGTAGAAGCCGGGTAGAACGCGGCCCCCGGGGCACGCCGCGCACCGGCACGATCTGCTCGACGGCGCTCCGGAGGTCGTCGGCCACGAGGTGCCCGTACCCCGGTGCCGCATGATGCGCTGGACGTGGGGGAGCGGGACGCCGGAGCGGAGCAGCAGCGTCGCGGTCGTGTGCCGGAGATCGTGGAAGCGCATCGGACGGGGGAGAGCCTTTGGCCAAAAGCGCATCCCGCACGCGGGGCAGCGCCGCTCCTCGGCGTCCAGGTGCCGTTCCGCATGAGCGCTCCCGCGCCCTTTGCATCGACGGCAGACGTGCTCGTACCCGATGACGATCCCGGCCCGCGCGAGCGCGTGGCGCAGGACCTTCTGCGGGTTGGCCTCGGGCGAACGCATGGAGCTGTCCGGGGCGGGGAACACGAGCTCGCAGCGTGAGGCTTCCAGCGCGGCGAGCAGGTGCGGCCGGAGCGGGGTCGCGATCGGGATCACGTCCGCGTGGCCGCCCTTGGTGGTCGTCCGGTCGTCGGAGCGAGCGACCGTGATCACGTTCGCGGCGAGGTCCACGTCCGAGCGGCGCAGGCCGCGCTCCATGGACGACGCCGCGGCAGCGAAGGTGAAGAAGATGCGCACGGCAGGCGCGAGCTGGGCGAGGGTCGCGAGTGCGCTCGGGTGTACGGTCGCGTCCGCCCGTCGGGCCGCTGCCCGTTAGACGTGCGCGTCGCGTCGGCTGCATAGGCCCCCCTCGATTCTGGCCGAACGTCTCGCGGGCTTAACGCCCGAGGAGTAGTCGGCGATACTGCTCGTACAACTGGTCGAGCGCCACAACCCACGGGCGCGGCTGAGACGTGCTGCGCGCGAACACGGGTGCGTTGGACCGGTATCGCCGGAAGAACCGCTGGACCGCGGCGTCGGAGTTCATCCTTAACTCCCAGTAGCCCCTCGGCGTGAGGACCGACACCCCGCGCGCAGCCGCACGCTCGCCCATTCGCGCATCGAGAGTGACCAACGGAAGTCCATTCTCAAACGCGAAGTCCGTCAGGTGGCGGTCCGCCGCGTTTGCGCGGACGTTCACATCGTTGGGATGCACGACGTGCCACCGCGACAAGACATGCGGATAGACGAAGTACGAGAACGCCTTCAGATGCTGCTCTTCGAACCCGCCGCTCTCGGGCGGGACCAGTTCAGCCAGGACGTCAGCTCCCTCGCGCAGCCCATAGGTAGTCGACGAGTTCTCGTGGAAGCAGATCGCGAGGAGCGCCGCATCCCGAAGTCGCTCGACGCGCATCTCGCGCCTCTCCTCGGGGGCCCGGAGGAGGTCGTGGATGGAGACGATGTCGATGTAGACGTTCGTATCCAGGACCGCGGCGAATTCGATGCTCGTCGGCGGGGGCTTCAGGACGGTCGAGGGTGACTGGCCCCGCGTGTTCTCGGGTGCCATGTGGCGTCTATGCCGACCGCGGGCGCGGTTCTGCGACCCGAGATTCCGCTGTGTCTTCGCGCGTCTTCCAGTGCCAGTCCTCCCACCCAGCCCATCCCGAGGTCGCGTAGGCCTCGTCCGGGTGGAGCGGTAGGCCGAGCGCGAGCGGCGCAGCGTCCGCGCGCCGTCCCTCAACGTATTCCCGCCAGATTGCGGGCAACTTGGGACCGAGCCTCGAGCGCGGGGTCTTGTCATCGATGTGCTGCGCGTACAACTGAAGCCAGCGCGCAAGCGCCCGGGCGTCCGAGAACGTCCACTCTTCGGAGCGTTGCCTGAACCACGCGGCTCGCTGCTCTTCGTCGTGGTCGCGGTCCGGTTGGTCGAACACGATCTTTGTTTCGGGGTCGACGAAGGACATCATGTAGAGGTCGCGGCCGCGCCAGGTGTGAAGGCTCAGCGCGGCCCGGAACCACGAGCGGCGCACCACTACGCTCGCGACATCCGTGAGGTACGGGCGGGGTGGCTGGTTGATGACGTCGTTGCTCGCGTCCTGCCACCCGACGAATAGTGCAACACCGGGCTCCGGGCTCACCTTCTTCATGCGGGCACCTCCTCGCCGACGTACTGTTCGACGAGCCGGACGAAGTCGCTCTCCGTCAGCAGCTCGATGGGCTGGCCATCGGCGATGAGCTGTTCCGCCCTGACCATCTTGCTCGTCTTCTCGCCACCGCGGGCATCCCGGTCACCGACCACGATCATCGTGGTCTTCTTCGTCACCCCGGGCGCGACCTCGCAGCCGATGCGTGCGGCCATCTCGGCGGCCTCGCGACGCGCGATGCTGAGCGCGCCGGTGAAGACGACCACCTCACCGAACAGGGGCCCGTCCACAGCACCGGCTAGCGTCACTTGCGAGCTGGTGCTTCCGCAGTGCTGCAATCGCTCGACCCACCCAGCCGCGTCGAGGCGCGAGTCTGCCACCGCCGCCAGGAACACCATCGCGGCAGCCTTCGCATCCTCCAGCGCGTCGTGGGCGCGGTAGACGTAGCCGATGCGCTCGGCAAGCGAGCTAAGCCCGAACCCGCTGCGCGCAACATCACTCCAGGTTCGGCGAGCCACGCGAGCGGAGTCGAGCCAAGTGCAGGGGGGCGACTCGATCGCGGCCTTCTCGTACGCTCGCGTGACCGCGACTCGGTCGAAGGTCGTGTGGCTGACAACGATGCGCCCAGAGAGGAGATTAGTGAGCTCTGGCCCAATCTGTTGGAACGTTGGCGCATCTCGGACGGCGTCCTCGTCGATGCCGTGGATGTCGACGTTGAACGAGTCGAAGTCGTCGAGAGGGTTCACGAGCGAAACCCACTCGTGCGCGAGGCGGCTGCCCTCGAACACCACAGCCCCGACCTGGCAGATCGATGCTCTATCAGCGTTCGCGGTCTCGACATCCAGCGCGACAAACACGTCAGCGGACACGGCCACTCCCGGGGAAGGCGGATGACGCCCCCCAACTACGCGGAACTACGCCCACGCCGGACAGGTACGACTTGACTACGCTACCCGGGCGGGCTGACACGCCGAGCGATTGCTGGAGGCAGTAGACTTCCGTTCTCGGAGGACGCGCCTTGTCCCGTTCGAAGGAGTGCTACCGCTGTCGCCGCGAACGTCCGGTCTCCGACTTCATCGAGAAGAAGAACGGGATGACGTACGGGATGTGCTCCCCGTGCCTGTCCGATATCCTGACGGCTCCGCGGGAGGGGAAGAAGATCCGGCTGCCCCACACCGCGACGGAGCGCATCTGCTACCTGTGTAAGCGAACCCTGCCGAACGGCGCGTTCACGCGCCGAAGCAACGGGACGTACTTCTCTGCGTGCAAGGACTGCAACAAGAATGTCTTTGCGCACCGCAGGCGCGCTCGCATGGCAGAAGCAGAGGGGAGTTTCACGACGGCCGAGTGGGAGGCGCTTCGAAAACAGTACGACCGGTGCCCCGACTGCGGGCGCCGATGGAAGGACATCCCGGTACTTCCCCGCAAGACGAGCCCGATTACGCGGGACCACGTCATTCCGATCTCCAAGGGCGGGCGGAACGACATCACGAATCTTCGGCCCGTCTGCTACTCGTGCAACTCGAAGAAGGGCGACAGGCCAGCGGCGTAGCGGCGCTGCTGTGCGGTCCTCCCGTGTATTGGTCCCGCACCGCGGTCAACGCTGTGTCGTACCTGTGTGCGAACCTGTAGGGTGGTGGAGCGGCAGGGACTCGGCCCGCCGCGCGGGAACTCGGGGGCGGCAACCATGAGCAAGCAGGGCGACAAGTCAGGCGGCGCCGAACAAGGCCACGAACGCGCACGGGACGTATCTGCGGAAGTGTTCACGGCGTTCCTTCACGCGCTGGACTGCGAAAAGGTGGAGGCGGCCGTCGTCCAGCGGCTTCGGCAGGCGCTCATAGAGAAGAAGACCTTCTCCGAGCGGGCGTTGAAAGCCGCAGTGTTCGGGGAGGGCCCCGCGCATGATTAGGCTGGAGTCCGTTCGGATCGAAGAGTTACGGGGCATCCGCGACCTGCAGCTCAAGTTCAACGGCAACACATTCGCGGTCTGCGGCAATAACGGAACCGGGAAGAGTGGCGTCGTTGACGCCCTCGAGTTCGCACTGACGGGCAGAATCTCGCGACTGGAGGGGGAGGGTAGTGGAAGCGTCTCGTTGCGAGAGCACGGGCCGCATGTCGATGCTCGCGAGGCGCCCGAGACCGCAAAAGTGACCCTCGTGGTTACTTACGTCGGCGATGACCCGCCTGCCAAGAAGGCCCTCACGATCACGCGCCATCTGAAGGCGCCGAACAAGCCAGTCATAACTCCGAAGGACGCTGCCGGTATCGCGGCACTGAAGGAGATCGAGGCGCATCCCGAGCTTGTTCTCTCGCGGCGTCAGTTGATTCGGTACGTGCTCACCACCCCGGCAGACAGGAGCAAGCAGGTTCAGGCGTTGCTGCGCCTCGATCACTTGGAACAAGTGCGGGCGCACCTCCAAAAGATCGCCAACTCCGCGGGAAAGACGGTGGTTCCACTGGAGGAGCACGTCAACGGGACGGTGGCGAATCTGCTACGCGCGCTCGACATCCCGACGTACAGCAACGAGGCGTTCCTTGAACGGGTGAATGCCCGGCGTGCCCTGCTCGGTCTGAATGTGTTCGCCGAAGTATCGCCAACTCTATTGGTGACGGAGGGCATGGAGTCGGGCGAGGCAGCGCCGCGTCCGGTGATCGAGAAACAGCAGGCACTTCGGGATGCGGCCGCGTTGAAGGAATTCCTTGCCGAGGTCTCGGCGCCCGAATTTCTCGCCGACGTCGGAGCGATAAAGACGGAGATCGATGACCTGGCGCGGGACCCGACAACTGTACAGACCCTGAACAGAGAGGCGTTCTACTCGAATGGTCTCTTGTTTCTTGAACAAGACGTCGCAAAGGAAATCGCGGCTTGTCCGCTCTGCGATACAGGGTGGGACCCCGTGGCGCTTAGGGGGCACTTGAACGAGAAGCTCGAACGTCTTCGTCTGTTCGCGGACCGGCGAAGGAGGATCGAGGCCCGTCTCGGTGCGGTGGCGGCCCGCCTTCGTAGGGGCCGACAGGTTCTCGCCACGGTCGTTGCGCATGCGCGTGCTGCGGGGGCACCAGGCGCCGCGATGAACGAGTACGACCAGTGGCTCGATCGCCAGGGGAGAAGCCTTTCCCAACTCTTCCCCCTGGCCGACTGCTCCGCATCCCTCGCGACCGTCGCTGCGCCGCCCTGCGGTGTGGGCGAGGCGCTTGCGGAAGCCGAAAAGTGTCTCGCCGCGGTTCCGGAGGCGAGTGAACAGGAAAAGGCTCGCGCCCTCCTCATTATCGTTCAGGAGCGCATCGCCGCCGTCACGGACGCTAAGAAGAAGCTGAAGCAGGCGAAGGACCAGGCAGATGTCGCCCGTCGCGTCGTCGATACGTACGCGACAACGTGCGACTCGGTTCTCACCGGTATCTATGGCGAAGTCCGCGAGGAGTTCGAGAGCCTCTACCGTTCGATCCACCACCACGACGAGAACGAGTTCACCGCGGAGCTCACACCCTCGACGGGCGCACTCGACCTGAAGGTGGACTTCTATGGGCGAGGGCATTTCCCGCCAGGCGCGTACCACAGCGAAGGGCATCAGGACGGTATGGGGTTGTGCCTGTACCTTGCCTTAATGCGGCACCTACAAGGGCCGGCGTTCACCTTCGCCGTGTTGGATGACGTACTGATGTCGATCGATGCAGGCCATCGACGAGAGGTCGCGACCGTTCTGAAGAAACGGTTCGCCGGGACGCAGTTCATCCTCACGACCCACGACAAGCACTGGCTTGAGCACATGAAGACGGAGAAGCTGATCGCGAATCGCTCGGCCGTGCATTTCCGGCGGTGGACGGTAGGATCGGGGCCGTCCGTTTGGGTTGATCGGGGGGTCTGGACTGAAGCCGAAGCGTGCCTGAAGAAGGATGACGTGAGGGGTGCGGCGGGAGAGCTGAGGCACTACCTCGAGTATGTCTCGGCGGAGTTGTGCGCTCGCCTGAGGGCCTCCGTCGAATTCAGGCCAGACGGGCAGTACCAGCTCGGCGAACTCCTCCCCGAGGCCATCGTCGAATTCAGAGAGCTTCTGAAGAAGGCGAAGGCCGCCGCGAACTCTCATGGGAAGCGAGAGGATGTGGACAGAATCGGCGCGCAGGAGCAGGCGTTCCAGGCCGTTGCGGATGCCTCACAGGCCGAGATGTGGCCGGTGAACACGGCCATCCACTACAACTCCTGGGAAAGCCTTTCGCCAGGCGAGTTCGGCCGAGTGCTGGATGCATTCAAGGCACTAGTCGCGGCGTTCGCCTGTGCCGGCTGCGGCGAACTGTATCGCGTCATTCCTTCGCATGAGGCGCGGCAGGCACTGACGTGCGACTGTTCCTCCTTGACGCTCGTTCCGAGGCGGAAGGAACAGGTGGGGCCGGCGATACAGTCAGTCCACTGACATGTTCGCAGGGAGTCAGAGTGCGACGGCTCGGCAGATGGTCCGTTGGTAAACTCCGCGTTCATCGACAAGGATAGGGGACGTCCGAAGGCGCCCCGCCCGAGAGTACCCGCTCCGCGAAACCTGAAGGCGGGCCGTGCCCAGCCTCTGCGGGGGCGTCGGCGCGTCGCCGCGCACATGGCGGCGCCGGAAGCGAGCGCTACCGAGTTCCTCTACGGCGTGATCGAGCGCGGAACGGCCTTACGAAGCGCCGGCGCACTGCACGCCGTGCATGATGCGGAGGAGGTAGGTGCCCGCCGGGAATGTCACGTCGGACGCGCCCGACTGCCGCGCGGTCCAAGCCTGCCGGTACTCCTGCAGGAACGTCTTCAAGCGGAGGATCCCCTCGATCCGCCTCCACTTGTCACGGGCGGCGAGCCGCGGACTGAGCGCGAAGCGCGGCTCGCCGGGGGGCGGACGCGAGAAGGGGTTCTGGGTAGGACGCGCGCAGCTCCGAGAAACCGGCGTTTCTCTAACGCGAGCTCCCGCTGGTGCTTCTCCTCGAGGGCGCTGAGGGCCTCCGACACGAGCGCCCGGAAGTGCTCCGCCGATTCGAAACCGGGAGGGACGGTCAGCTCGAGCTCCGCGACGTCGGGCATGTAGCTCTTCGGGTCGAAGAAGACTTTACGGCCTTCGCGCGGAGAGCGTCGTGCCCGCGAGCTGCTCGGGCGCGGTCCAGAGGCCGGGCCACTCAGCGCCGCGGCGGACGAGGCCGGCGGCGACCGGGTTCGCGAGCACGTACGCGATCATGATTCTCGGCGCTGCAGGCCCCCGCAACCATCCGGAGCTCCGGTCACCTTGGCGGCGACCGGAGCTTCGCGTTTCGTGAGTCAGTACGGCGTCCCGTCCTTGTGCGTGAACCGCCGCTTCCCGTCGGGTCCGGTGACGAGCGCGAGGTCGTCGTTCGGCCAGACCACCTGGTCGCCCGTGGCGCGGTCCCCGACCTCGAGGAACACGGCCTCGCGGCCGGTGCGGTTCTCGACGTGGTGGGCCGTTCCGCCTGCCGGGAAGCCCGCGCACATGCCCGGGGAGAGCGTCACCTCGCCCGCGTCGGTGACGAGGGTCGGGTGCCCGTCGAGCACGTAGACGAACTCGTCCTGCACGGAGTGCCGGTGGTGGAGGGCGGAGCGGTCTGCACCGGAGTCCGGGATCCGCTACTGCGCGTAGTGGAGGTGCACGACGCCGCCCATCCGGCGCTCGCCCACGAGCGTGAGGGTTCGTCGGAGGTCTGGCGGGAGCCAGGGGTTCCCGCCTCCGAGAATGATCGGACTGACGAAGGCGTGAAGCTCGTCGACGAGATCGGCGTTCAGCATCGAGGCGGCGAGGTGCGGTCCGCCCACCGTGAGCGTCTGGTCGCGCTTCAGGTGGCGGATCGCGTCGGCGTCGAAGGAGGGCAGGATGCGCGTTCGTTGCGTTGTCGCGGTGGCTAGCGTCGTCGAGATCACGAGCTTGTCGGCCCCGCGCCACACGTTCGCGAAGTCGCGCTCGAGATCGCCCAGGCCGGGCACGAACGACGGTGCATCGGGCGTCAGGTGCGCCGTCTCCCACGCCGCCATGACTTCGTACATCTTGCGGCCGTACACGTACGTGCCGGCGCCTCGCACGAGCTCGAGGATCGTCGAGAACACCTCGGGTGTCGGGACGGTGAAGCCGATGTTTCCGGCGCGGTCGGCGACGTAGCCATCGAGCGAGATGTTCGCAATGTAGATCAGCTTGCCCATGGTGTCCTCCGTTCGAGATACGCGACGAGACGCTTGAAGCGATCACGGCACCGGCGCCGCGCCGGTGCCCCGCCGCTTCAAGGCGCCTTCGTCGCGAACTCCTTGGCGACCTCGATGAAGAGGCGCAAGGGACCCGAGCGCTGCGCCCGGCTCGGAAAGTAGAGAAAGAACCCGGGGACGATCGGCGCGTACTCCTCGAGCACGCGCACGAGCCGCCCCGTGCGCAGCTCCTCCTTCACGGCGGGCTCGAAGGCGTACGCGAGCCCCAGCCCCTGCTCCACCAGCGCCAGCGTCAACCGGCGGTCGTTCGTCACGACGCTGCCTCGCACCGGCACCCGCCAGTTCCTCCGGCCACGCTCCAGCTCCCACGCGTACAGGGCGCCGCTCGACGGGACGCGGAACGTGAAGCACTCGTGCCGCAGCAGATCCTCGGGGCGCCGCGGTGCGTCCTGACGCTCGAGGTACGAGGGCGCCCCCACCACCACGAAGCGGAAGGCGTCGGTGAGGCGCACCTGCACCATGTCCCGCTCGATGGCCTCGTGCAGGCGCACGCCGGCGTCATAACCCTCCGCGACGATGTCCACAAAGCGGTTCTCGACGACGACCTCGACCTCGACGCGCGGGTGGCGGGCGCGGAAAGCGGCCAGCACGGGCGTGACCACGTACGGAACCGCGACCTCCGGCACGGTCAGCTTCAGACGACCCACTGCCTCCCCCGGCTGCGCCGACACCTCTTGCAGCGAGGCGAGCGCCTGGCCGAGACCCGGCCCCGCGCCTTCCAAGAGGCGCCGTCCCGCATCCGTGAGCGCCACGGTACGCGTGGTTCGGGTGAAGAGCACGACGCGAAGCTGCTCCTCGAGCTGACGAACCGACTGGCTCACGGCCGCCGGTGAGACGCCGAGCTCGCGCGCCGCCGCGCTGAAGCTCTTCCGCCGGGCCGCCACGAGGAAGGTCTGGAGCTGCGGGAGAAGTGTCGTCTTCATCGAGAGGCTCGGAGGTGGGGGAGGGGAGCCCGCCCCGCCGCCCCGTAGAGCGTAGCGCGTCAGCGGGGGAGATCTTCAAGCACAGCTTAAAGGCCCATTGCGGACCCGGCGCCTACTGCGCGGCTCGCGAGGCCGCTAGTTTCCTTCCGACCGGTGCGGAGGGGTGCCGAACCGGCCACAGACGGAATCCCACCCGAAGGAAGTTCGACCATGACCGCGAAGAGCCCCTCCATCACCCTCAACAACGGCGTCGCGATGCCGGCGCTCGGGCTCGGCGTGTTCCAGAGCCCGCCGGCCGAGACCGCGGGAGCCGTGAAGGCCGCCCTCGCGACCGGGTTCCGGCTCATCGACACCGCCGCCGCGTACGCCAACGAGCGCGAGGTCGGCGAGGGCCTCCGTCGCTCCGGGCTTCCCCGCGACCAGGTGTTCATGGAGACGAAGGTCTGGATCAGCGACTACGGCTACGACGCCACGCTGCACGCGTTCGACAAGAGCGCCCGCAAGCTCGGCGTGGAGCAGATCGACCTGCTGCTCCTCCATCAGCCGCTGCCGTCGGCGTTCGACCGCACCCTCGAAGCGTACCGGGCGCTCGAGAAGCTCCTCGCGGACGGCAGGGTCCGCGCGATCGGCGTGAGCAACTTCATGCCCGACCACCTCGAGCGGCTGTTGAGCTCCGCGTCCGTCGTGCCCGCCGTGAACCAGATCGAGGTGCATCCGTACTTTCAGCAGACGGCGCTCCAGCGCGTACACGCGGAGCACGGCATCGCGACGCAGGCCTGGTCGCCGATCGGCGGCATCACCGCCTACCGAGGCCTCGAGAAGACGTCGTTCGCGGACCCGACGCTGCTCGAGATCGCGCGCCAGCATGGCAAGTCGGCCGCCCAGGTGATGCTGCGATGGCATCTGCAGCAGGGCCGTTCGGCGATCCCGAAGTCGGTGAAACCCGCCCGCATCGCCGAGAACTTCGCCGTCTTCGACTTCGAGCTCACCCGGGAGCAGCTCGCCGCCATCGACGCGCTCGACACCGGCGTCCGCGGCGGACCGGAGCCCGACACCATCACGCTCGAGAGCTACGGCAGGCCGATCCCCGAGGCGTGAGCCCACCGCGACCTCAGCGACAGGAGCGTGAACATGAATGAACAAGTGAACGGCACCAACATCTCGGGCAAGGTCGTCGTCATCACCGGCGCCAGCAGCGGCATGGGCGAGGCGACCGCCCGTCATCTCGCCGAGCGGGGCGCGATCGTCGTGCTCGGCGCTCGTCGCGTGGACCGCCTGAATGCGCTGGTGGGGGAGATCACCAAGGGCGGCAGCAAGGCGCTCGCCCTCGCCACCGACGTCACCGACGCCGCGCAGGTGCAGCGCCTGATCGACGCGGCCGTGGAGCGGTTCGGCCGCATCGACGTGATGCTCAACAACGCGGGGCTGATGCCGCATTCGCCTCTCGAGCGCCGCAAGATCGCCGACTGGGACCGGACCATCGACGTCAACGTGAAGGGCGTCCTCTACGGCATCGCCGCCGCGCTGCCGCACATGCAGCGGCAGAAGAGCGGCCACTTCATCAACGTCTCGTCCGTCGCCGGCCACAAGGTCCGTCCGGCGGGAGTGGTCTACTCCGCGACCAAGGCCGCCGTGCGCGTGATCTCGGAGGGGCTGCGGCAGGAGGTGAAGCCCTGGAACATCCGCACGACGATCATCTCGCCGGGCGCAGTCGCGACGGAGCTGCCGCAGAGCATCACGGAGCCGGACATCGCGAAGGGCATAGCGCAGTTCTACGAGGAGTACGCGATCCCGCCGTCCTCGTTCGCCCGCGCCGTCGCGTTCGCGATCGAGCAGCCCGAGGACGTCGACATCAACGAGATCCTCTTCCGCCCGACGCGGCAGGAGCTGTGATGACCGCCTCGGATCGCAAGAACGGCCTCGGACGTCGCTCCTTCCTGCTTTCGGCGGGAGCGCTCGCCGCGACGCCTCTCCTCGGTGGTGCCGCCACACAAGCTCCTGCGAAGCAGGCGGCGCAGAGCAGGACTCCCGCACCGAACGCGACTGGACGGCGAAGGCTGGGCGCGCTGGAGGTCTCGAGCGTCGGACTCGGCGTCCAGAATATGAGCCGCACCTACCAGACGACGATCCCGACCCGACGCGAAATGTTGAACATCATCCGGACCGCGTTCGACCGGGGCGTCACGTTCTTCGATGCGGCCGAGGCGTACGGCCCTCACGAGGTCGAGCGCATCCTCGGCGAGGGCGTCGCGCCGTTCCGAGACAAGGTCGTGATCACCTCCAAGTTCGGCTGGAACATCGACCTCCAGACGGGAGAGCGGCGGCCCGGGCTCAACAGCAAGCCCGAGCACATCAAGCTCGCTGTCGAAGGGATGCTGAAGCGCCTCCGGACCGACCGGATCGACCTCCTGTACCAGCACCGGGTCGATCCCGAGGTGCCGATCGAGGACGTCGCCGGGGCGGTGAAGGACCTGAGGCAGCAGGGCAAGGTCCTGCACTGGGGCCTCTCGGAGATGGGGCTCGAGACGCTACGCCGAGCGCACGCGACGCTGCCGGTCACCGCCGTCCAGAACGAGTACTCGATGCTCTGGCGCGGACCCGAGAAGGAAGTCATTCCCACGTGCGAGGAGCTTGGAATCGGCTTCGTGCCGTGGAGCCCCCTCGGCGTCGGGTTCCTCACGGGAGCGATCGACGCGAACACGCGTTTCGCTCAGGGTGATATTCGCGGCGTCGAGTCGCGCTTTTCTCCAGAGAACCTCCTGCAGAATCTGGCGCTGGTCGAGCTGCTCGAGCGCTGGGCTGAGCGGAAGCGTGCCACGCCCGCACAGATCGCGCTCGCCTGGGTGATGGCGCAGAAGCCCTGGATCGTGCCGATCCCCGGGACGACGCAGATGCCGCACATGCTCGAGAACATCGGCGCCGCTGACGTGCGGCTCACGTCGAGCGAGCTCGCCGAGCTGAATGGAGCGGTGTCGGCGGTCCAGATCCGCGGCGCACGGCTCCCGGATCAGGTGCTGGTCTTCTCGGGGGTGGAGGCGCCTCTTAAGAAGTGAGTAGGAAGGCCAGGCGCCGTCAGCTGAGCGACGAGCTCCGGCGCGCCGCCAGCGCCGCGGGGACCTTCGTGAGCTGGCTCTCGAAGCCCTGAGCGGACATGCGAGTCCACTGCTCGTCCCGGTGCGGCTCGATCTCGACCACCATGCGAACGCGTGCGCCTTCCGGAACGAGCTCCACCACCATGTCGTTGTCGTACGGCTCGACGCCGGGGATGAAGTCGATCCGATGGCGGAGCTTGAGCCGGCGCTTCGGCTCGAGCTCGACGAAGGTGCCGTGCGTCCCGTGGCGGACCGCCCAGCCTTCCTTCTGCATGTACGCGATCTCCTCGGCGCGGGTCGCGATCATGTCGTAGTCGAGCCTGCCGCCGACGCGTGGCTCGATCCTCGACACCTCGACCCGGAACCCCTCGGGACCCCACCACGACTCGAAGCCGTCCTTCGTGGTCCAGAGGTCCCAGAGGTCGTCTACCGGGCCGTCGTAGGTGCGTTCGAACCGGACCGGCTGAGGGTTCGGTGCTGCGCTCTCGTTCTTCATCTCGCCTTCTCCTTGGAGTGGGTGGCGCGAGCCGCGCGCCGTTTCCGCAGCGCCTCGCCGAAGCGGTCCAGCCGCCTGTCCCAGAGGCTCCGGTAGCCCTCCAGCCAGGCATCCAGCTCCTGAAACGGCTCCGGACGTAGCGAGTAGAGCCGGCGAGGCCCATCCGCACGGACCTGGACGAACCGCGCCTCCAGGAGGATCCGGAGGTGCCGCGACACGCCGGATTGATGGATGTCCAGCTTCCCGACCACGTCGTTGACCTGCTGCTCCCCGACGCTCAGCGCCTCGACGATGCGTCGCCGGGTGGGATCCGCGAGGGCCTGAAACGCGTCGAGGTGCATGTCCGTGCATATGCATGAACACGCATATGGCATGGGCCAAGGCCCCTTCCCCGTGCGGGTGCAGGAACACCATGGAGCGCGCGGCTGGAGCCAAGAACGGCCGCGGAAATGGTCGGCGGTTCGCGCGGCGGTACTGTCGGTCCGGGACTCCCACAACGCGAAGAACCCCTGAGATTTTTCTTGCGTGGTCCCATGATCATGGTACGGCAGGAGAATGACGCTCCAACCGCATCGTTCCTCGTTCTGGACGGCCCTCGCGCTCGCCATTTCCGTCGCCGGGTGCGGCGGGGGCGCTTCCATGGGGCCACCGCCGCGGCGGCCGAGCGTGGAGGTGCGGGGCGCGCCGGTCGCGATCTTCGAGCCCACCACCGGGAAGACGACCGTCGTCCTCGACTTCGTCCTGCGCGACTCCTCGGGGAACTCCATCGACCCTACGACGGCGCAGATTCGGCGGCTCGTCGACGGCCAGGAGGTCGACCTCGAGTCGGTCCCCGACTTCCGCGACACGAAGATGATGGCGAACCTGCGCGTCGGGATGGTGCTCGACGCCAGCTATTCGATGACGCAATGGCAGCCGCCGGCGTTCGAGCCCATGAAGCAGGCGGCGCTCGACACGCAGGCGTCGATCCGCCAGCAGTTCACGACCTGGAACACCGGGACGTTCTCGTCGCTGCTCGACTGGTTCCAGGACGGTTACGTCTGCGAGCCGTCGCCCGCGATGCCGGACGCGGCGGTCCTCGACATCCCCGCGCCGGTTCCGGGGGACGCGACGAAGCTCTTCGCGGCGACGGCGCGGATGGTCGATCGGATGAAGCAGCAGTATGACGCGCTCGTGGCGCCGGGGTCGTCCGATCACTTCGCGATGGTGGTCTTCACCGACGGCTGGGACAATTACAGCTGGTACGACAACTCCACCGCGCCCGCGATCAGCTACCCCGCGGCGGGCGGCTCCTTCTCCTGCGCGGGGACGGCGCCCATGACGCTCGACGGCCTGCTCGAGAAGCTCAGCGCGTTCCCGCAGCTCGAGGTCCACGTCATCGGTCTCGGGAACACCATCAAGGCCTCCGAGCTGTCGGCGATCGCCACGGCGGGGCACGGCCGGTTCGTGTCAAACCCCGACAGCAGCCAGGTGGCGACCCTGTTCCAGCAGATCGCGCGCGAGTTCACGACCATCCGCCGCGACGGAATCACGATGCCGCTCCCGCCCGGCGAGTACCAGTACGAGGAGCTGATCGAGGTGAACGGCGGCGTCGCGCGCGTGAAGTTCCGCTTCCGCGCGGGCGACGTGAACGCCGGGGTCGTGCCGGGGACCGTCTCCATCGGTTGAGGCTGCTCGCACCGAAGGCCTCGGGGTCAGCCCGGGCGCCCGCCCCGATCCGACGCCTCTGCGACGCCGGTCGCCGAAGAGCGATCCTGTCGGCCTGAGATGACCGCCTCGACGTCGCGGCATGCGGAGCAGTAGGCCTGGGTCCGGTCGTCGGCCTGCTTCACCACCCACATCACGCCGAGGCACTGCGGCGAGTGCCGGCCCCTGCGCTCGGCGTGCGGGCGGCGGGCGGAGCGGCGCGGACCCGGCTCCTCTTCGCCCACGGACCCGGGGAGCGCGTCGAGCGCTGAGCGGCAGCGCGCGGCCGGTCCAGAGGAACGCGGCAGGCGGTCACACCGGTGAGACGTACACCGCAGTGGCCTACCCAGGAGCCGTTCTGATGGTCATGCAGCCCGGAGCATGATCGGCTTGCTCGACGAGAGGAGACTCTATGCAGCGAACAGCGATGGCTATTGCCAGTTGCTTGTTGCTGGCTTGCGGGGCGCCGGGCGATGCCGATCCCGTGAGCGGGTCGCATGCGACATCAGCGTTGACCCCGGACGCCGTCGAGCCTGGCACCGGCTCGACGGCATGGGACCGGGATTCCGTGCGCGCGAGCTCGGCGGCGAAGGTCTCCGTGTGCCACCGCGCCGGCGGGCGATGGGTTCCCCTCACGCTTCCCGAGGCCGCCGTCAAGAGCCACGTCGGGAACCACGGAGACTTCGTCTATGACGTCTCCGCAGGACAATGCTGCTCGGATGCAGACTGCGGAGGCCTGTCATGTCGGCTTTCCGTCGGCCTCGATGGCGAGAGCCTCATTGGCATGTGTCCCAGGGCGGGCGTTGGCTTGATCGACCCCAAAGCCGCCCTGCTCGCCATGGGCATTTTCGGATCCGCCTCCGGCTTTGCCGTTCCCTTCACCGGCGTCTTGAGCCGAGACGCCTCCGGCCTCTACTCCTTGTCTTTCACGCTCAACGGCATCGGTGCACAGGTTCGGCTGGCGAATTTCGTGCCCAGCAGCGGGACGACAATGGCGGAGAACTTCTCAACGCAAGTCACGGTCACCTTGCCCCCGCGAGACGTCGGCCTCATTACGTTCGACCCAGGTTCTTGGCGGAGTTACCTCAACCTCAACTTTTCCGTGACTCCGCCTACGTTGTTGGGTGTCGGCACCGTCGACCTGATCAACGCCGACGTGGCGGGATTCACCCTTGAGATTACAGCGCCCGACTACCCGGTCGTCTTCGTTGAATCGGCCGGTTCGTATGGCATCTTGGACAACCTGGGACCCTATGTGCACCCGACTTCCTATATCGGGGACGGGTCAGGGCCGGCCGGGTTCTATATTGATCTGCCCGACGGTATGCCGACCATTCACTCGAACGTCCTGGTGTTCAGGGAAGCCGCGTACTCGGTGAGTTTGTAGACACGCCCTCAGCGTAGCGGTCCAACCAGCGGCACGGCGGCCACGCGGAATCCGAGATCGTCGCTGCTCATGTCCGGCTGGAACTCCTCCCGGTACGCGAGGTTGAGCCGCACGTTGGCCGCGCTGTACCAGGAGCCGCCACGCGTCACGCGCATGCCGGGCAGCGCCCGGTCGTTGCGATCGTCCTCGCGGTAGGGTTGCTCGACGTTGTAGTGACGATAGAGCGACGCCGTCCACTCCGCCGCGTTGCCGGACATGTGGTAGAGGCCGTAGCGATTGGCGCGGTACCGCTCGAGGCTCTCACCCGCGCCGACGACGGTAGGATCGGCATCCGGGTTCTTCCTCCAGTTGTAGAGCGCCGCCTGCGGTTCGCTCAGCGCCATGCCGAGGCCGTAGTCGAAGCCGTCCGGACCGCGCGCTGCCTTCTCCCATTCCCCCTCCGTCGGCAGCCGGTACCAGAACCGGCCACCTCCGAAGCGCCGGGTCAGCCAGCGGCAGTAGGCGTCCGCCTCGTACCAGGTGACGAGCACGACGGGGAGCGGGTCGCGACCGAAGCGCGGGAACCGGGGGTCGCTCGGTGTGAGCCGGGCCGTCGTCTGCGAAGCGGCCCGCGCGCGCCAGGCCCACCCGGCGTCGGTCCAGTTGGCCCGATCGTCGTAACCGCCAGGGTCCGCGAGGAAGCGCCGGAACTCGCCGTTCGTCGTCTCGAACGTCGCGATGAAGAAGCCCGCCACCCACGGGTGGTGCGCCAGGCGCGGAGTGCTCCGATCCCCGATCTCGAATGGTCCGCTCGGCACGTAGACGAAGCCCGGACCGTCGTCGGTCGGCGGCGTCGGATAGGGCGGCATCGGTCTCACCACGAGGTCGAGCGAACCGTCGCCGTTGGGGCCCGGTCGCTCGGGATCGAACGTGACGGGATAGAGCAGGCGTCCCTGCGGACCGTTCGCCTCGAGGAAGTACCGCGCCGCGGAAGCCAGGCGGAGGTGAACGACTCGACAGCGACGGGAACCGCTTCGCCCTGGTTCTGCCCCGCGCGGTACAGAGCGAGGCGGGCCGCGCCCGGGTTCGAGACGCGCAACTCGACCTCACCCCGAGCCCGGCGATCCGCGCGGTCCTGGGCGCGGCGCTCGATCCGCGCGAACACTGCGAGACTGATCGCGAGCGGCAGGGCGACGACGATCAGGAGCGCCGCCGTCGCGAGGGCGAGCGAAGGGTGACGCATGAGAGCTCCACCACAGGACCACGCGCGGACGAGGTTGCCAAGATCACGCTGCACACCAGCGCCCGTCCCCAAACCGTCAGCTCGCTGTCGGCCGCGCCGACGGCACGTATGAACGCCTGCTCGCAGGGTTCGCCCGTCGCCGAGCGGTACGAGCTGAGGTTACCGGTCAGCCCGTCGAGCGCGAACACCTCGCCTCCGCGTCTCGCCGCTGCACGGTCGTCGACGCTGGCGTCGATCTCGGCGCCGTCTCGCTTGGGTCGCGACCGATGGAGTTTCCCGGCCGCCGGGTCGAATGCGTGTGTTTCGCTTCCAACGGCTCGGCGGCAGACCATTCTTCTGTGCCGAATCTGTCGACTCGGGCCGGCGTGATTCGTAGCCCTGGTGGAGGACTTGAGTATGCCCAAGATCGTCGTGAATGCATTTCTGACCCTGGACGGCGTCATGCAGGCTCCCGGCGGCCCCGACGAGGACCGCGACGGTGGGTTCGCGCACGGAGGCTGGCAGGCCCCCTACGTCGAGGACGTCATGGGACGGCTGGTCACCGAGGGGATCACGGACGCCGACGGTTTCCTGCTCGGGCGAAAGACCTACGACATCTTCGCCAACTACTGGCCCAAGGTCACCGACCCCAACGACCCCATCGCGACCGCGCTCAACTCGCGGCCGAAGTACGTGGTGTCGCGCAGCCTCGATCGCGTCACCTGGAACAATTCCAGCCTGATCAAGGGCGACGTGGTCGCCGAGCTCCGGAAGCTCCGGCAGCAGCCCGGCCGGACCGTGCACACCTGGGGCAGCACCGAGCTGCTCCAGACGCTGCTGAAGAACGACCTGATCGACGAGTACCGGCTGTTCATCTTCCCGGTGGTGCTCGGCTCCGGCAAGCGGCTCTTCGGTAGCGGCACGGTGCCGGTGGCGCTCAAGCAGGTGGAGTCGGTCACGAGCAGCAAGGGCGCGACGTACCACCGGTTCGAGCGCGGCGGAAAACCGGAGTACGGGCGGATGGGCGCTTAATCGCTACGACGGCCCGCCCAAATGGGCGCCAACGGCAAGTTTAGCGAGCGTGATCACTCACCCCGAGAAGGTGCTCTTTCCCGACTCCGCCATCACCAAGGGTGAGCTGTGCGCGTACTACGACGCGGTGGCGCCGTTGATGATCCCGCACATTCGCGGGCGTCCCATCACGATGGAGCGATTCCCCGCCGGCATCGAGAAGAAGGGCTTCATCCAGAAGGATGTGTCGAAGGGGTTTCCGAGCTGGCTCGAGCGCGTCGAGGTCGAGAAGCGCAACGGCAAGGCGGGCGAGTCCGTGCACTACCCGCTGGTCGGCGACGCGCGATCGCTGGTGTGGCTCGCCAACCAGAACTCGGTCACGCCCCACGTCTGGATCTCGCGAGTACCGAAGCTCCATCAGCCGGACCTGTGCGTGTTCGATCTCGATCCCTCCGCGGAGGATCCGCAGTCGCTGCGCACGGCCGCGCTGGCGGTGCGCGAGCTACTCGACGAGCTCGGGCTGCCGTCGTACGTGAAGACCTCGGGCTCGAAGGGATTCCATATCCTGATCCCGCTCGACGGCGAGGCCGACGCGGAGAGCGTCTGGCGGTTTGCGCACGACGCTGGCGCGGTGCTGGTCAAGCGCCACCCGCACATCCTGACCCAGGAGTTCATCAAGGCCGACCGTGGCGACCGCATCTTCGTCGACACCGGGCGCAACCTGCCGGGCGCGACGTTCGCCGCGGTCTACGCGGTTCGTGCCAGGCCGGGCGCGCCGATCTCGGCGCCGTGCACGTGGGCCGAGCTCGAGGAAGGCACCGTCGGCCCGCGCACGTTCACGCTGCGCACGATGGCGGCGCGCATCGGTGAAGTGGGCGAGCTCTGGTCCGACATGGACGATCGGCGGTGCTCGCTGCGCGACGCGACGGCGAGGCTGCAAACGATGTTGACCGACGCGGAACGGAGCGAGGCGCTGGCCGCGTCGACGCGGCGGCCGGTGTCCCGCAAGGCACCGCGCAAGCAGGCCCTGAAGCCAACCAGGAGCACCCCCTCGAAGCCCAGGCGGTGACTTGTACCTGAACGGATGATCAGGTAACGTCCGGCACATGGGGATGGCATCGGAGCTCGCGCGCGCGCAGCCGCTCACGGCGCCGCGCATCTGCTGCCTGGATCTCGATACGTTCTTCGTGTCCGTCGAGCGGCTGCTCGATCCGACGCTTGAAGGCAAACCGGTCATCGTCGGGGGAAAGCCGGGAAGCCGCGGCGTGGTCACCGCCGCCAGTTACGAGGTGCGCCGCCTCGGCGTGAAGTCGGGCATGTCGCTCGTCGAGGCTGGCAAGCGCGCGCCGAACGCGATCTACCTGTCCACCCGCCACGAGATCTACGGCACCTACGCCGAGCGCGTGCGCGAGATCGCGCGTCGCTTCGCGCCCACGGTGCGGGTCGCCAGCATCGACGAGATGTATCTCGACTTCTCCGGCTGCGAGCGGCTCTATGCCTCCGGCGACGCCGCCTGCGGGAACCGCAGCGAGGACCGCGCCGGCGACGACGTCATCGAGGGCGCGGTGCTGCAGTTGACGACGGCCGTCTTCGACGAGATCGGCCTGCCTTCCAGCGCCGGGGTCGCGACGAGCAAGGTCGTGGCCAAGGTGGCGTCGGCGCTGGCCAAGCCACGCGGTGTGATGCTGGTGCCTGCGGGCGTCGAGCGCGCCGTGCTCGCACCGCTGCCGGTGCGATCGTTCCCCGGCATCGGTCCGGTCGCCGAGGCCAAGCTGCACGCCGCCGGCTACCAGACGCTGGGCGCGGTAGCCGAGGCGCCGGTGGCGGATCTGCAGAAGATCTTCGGCGCGTGGGCGGCGTCGATCTCGCGCGGCGTGCAGGGCCTGGGCTCGGGCGACCTCGGCCGCGAGCGCCCGGCGTTCTCCGAGCACGATCCCGAGGGCGAGACCGTCGGCAGCATCTCCAACGAGCGGACCTTCCGCGAGGACGTGAGCGACCCGGCGTCGATCGAGGCGGTCCTGTGCGGGCTGTGCGAGCGGGTCTGCTGGCGCGCGCGCAAGCGCCACGTCAAGGCGCGAACGGTGACCCTCAAGCTGCGTTACGCCGACTTCCACACGCTCACGCGTTCGCACACCACGATGGCAACCAACTCGGAGCTCGAGCTCTATCCCATCGTCAAGGAGATGTTCGCGGCGGCGCGTACGCGGTCGCTGGCGATCCGCCTGCTCGGCCTCCAGCTCTCGAACCTCGGCACGTTCGAGCAGCTCCCGCTCTTCGATCGCAACGATCGCGTCGGCGCGGTCGTCGACAGCATCCGCGAGCGCTTCGGCTTCTCGACGGTCTCGCTGGCGACCGCGCGCGGCAGCCCGACGAGGCACGCGCCTTCCGGGCCGCGAGCATGCGTACGGCCGCGCGGGGGGTGAGCCCGCGTGCGCGCGCGCCGTCCACCCTCGGCGTTCAGCAGGTCCGACGCGTGATGAGGAGAGTCGAAGCGTCAGCCACGCCTCGCGGCCTCGATCGTGGCGACGTCGATCTTCTTCATGGGCATCATCGCTTGGAAAGCGCGCCTCGCTTCCTCACCCCCTGCCGCGAGCGCTTCGGTCAAGACCCGCGGCGTGATCTGCCAGGACACGCCCCACCTGTCCTTGCACCACCCGCACGCGCTCTCCTGGCCACCATTGCCGACGATCGCGTTCCAGTAGCGATCGGTCTCTGCTTGGTCGTCGGTCGCGATCTGGAACGAGAACGCTTCGTTGTGCTTGAACTCGGGCCCACCATTCAAGCCCATGCAATGCACCCCGGCTACGGTGAACTCGACCGTCAGCACGTCGCCCTTCTTGCCGCTGGGGTAGTCGCTGGGCGCGCGAAAGACGCGACCCATCGCGCTGTCTGGGAAGGTCTGGGTGTAGAAGCGGGCCGCGGCTTCGGCGTCCTTGTCGTACCACAGAACGATCGTGTTCTTGGCCATGTGCTCCTCCTCCGTCTCGCAACGGTCGCTATTGGGTTGGGGCCATGTCGGCCAGATGACGAGGGGCAGTCGCTCCGTGTGAGGTGCTAGTCGTAGCTGCCGCCCCCTGCACCAGGAATCGTCCAGCGCCCCTCGATGCGACGACCGTCGGGAAGCGATGCCACTTCCACGTTGAAGCCGCGCTCCGTGTCGCCGAGGACCGCGAAGCATCAGCGTGGGGCACGCAGCGCCCTCGTAGCGCGCAACGTGGCACCGCGCTAACACCACTGGGTCATGCCACGCGAGAAGAAGCGCGCTCCCATCCGTCTCCCTCCGGGCGCAGGCCGCGCGTACGCGATGGGCCCGGTGCACGCCGTCTTCAAGGCGGACGGCGAAGAGACGCGCAGGCGGTACTCGATCTCGGAGTGGTGGCTCGAGCCATACACGCGCGGTCCGGGCGCGCACGAGCATGAGGAGGACGACGTCTTCTTCGTGATCGAGGGGACGATGAGCTTCTTCGTGGGCGGCGCGTGGATCGACGCGCCGAAGGGTTCGCTCGTGATCGCGCCCGGAGGCACGGCGCACGACTTCGAGAACCGCACCGCGAAGCCGGCGGGGGCGCTCAACTTTCGGCGAGAGCTCCGACACCCCGTACTTCAGGACCGCGGAGGACGGCGGGCCGTCCGACTTCACGCTCGGCGACGACGACATGGTCGTCGTGTACGGCGTGAACCATGCCGCGATCGGAGTCGCGACGTACTCGAGCTTCGCCGTGTACGGCGACTGGGTGCGCTACCCGTGTCCGGACCCGGGAGCCGCACCGCGCTACCTCAACGGCGCGATCTGGTTCCGGCTCGCCGAGTAGCCCGACGACGGTATGCGCACGCTAAGTGAGCCCGCCATGATGCGCCGATCCCAGGCATGGGGGTTCATGCTTCGGATGACCGAGGCGAACTCTCGAATCGACGAGGCACCTGGCGGCGCCGGAAGGCGAGCGCGACCGAGCTCCTCTTCGGCTTCGAGCGAGCGCGCGCGGTTTCGCGATCCGAGCCGCAAACGGCTCGAGCCGGCCGCTCGCATCCGCCCCATCGGGCCACCATCTCGCGACGCGGCTATCGTTGCGCGTGAAAAGAGCACATCGTGGCCACACGGCCGCGGTACTGCGCCGATGAGAAGGAGTCAGATGTCAGCCAACAACTCTTGGAGCACCTGGTCGCTCGGGACGAAGCTCACGGTCGGAATCGGAGGGGTCCTCGCGGTCGTCCTCGTCCTCGTCCTGAACTTCGCCTGAGTCGCTGCGGGACGCGCCCGTCATGGGCGCGTTCCCCCAGCTCGGCTTTCGCAGCGAGCGCGTCGTGCGTGCCGCCTCCGCTGTTCGAGAGCCTACCGCGCGCTCCCGCCCAGCTCGCGGGAGACGCGCTCGACGTCGCGGAGCACACGCAGGAGTTGCCGCCCAGGATCTTGCGGATGTCGTCGGGCGAGTGACCGCGCGCGAGCAGTGCGGCGGTGGAGGAACGGCGACCACATCCTCGTCACGAGGTCGGCGTTCTCGAGCGAGCGGGTGAGCGCCTCGAGCACGGGCGCGTGCGCCTTCTCGGCGGCGGCGACGCGCGCGGCGTGTGCGGCGTCCAGGAAGGCCGAGTGGAAGTTGACGCCGACGACGCCGCCGTTCGCGGCGACGGCGCGGACGAGGTCGTCGGGGAGGTTCCGGCGGTGGTCGGCGAGCGCGCGGGCGTGTGCGCCGGACTCCGGTAGCTCCGGCGCGTGCCAGAGCACGAAGAAGACGGCGCCGACGTTCCCGCGGCGGGGCGTCTCGAGATTCACCTGGCCGAAATCGCGGAGCGGCTCGCCGAGGTCGAAGCGCCGGTCGAGGAGCCGCTGCGGGGTGTCGAGGTGCAGGTCGACCACGATGGCGTCGCGGTGGACCGGCGAGCATGATCCTTTCGGGGATCTCCGGCTCTGCCGCAGCTCGAGGTGCTCGGGCGTGCCGAGCTGTGTCTACGCGAGCGCCTGCAGGATCTGCCTGGCGAATGGCAGGTCCGTCCGCGAGCGCAGTCCGTCCAGGCTGCCCAGGTGGACGATCCGCCCCTCGTCGAGAACCGCCGTGTGATCCCCGAGCGCCTGCGCCTCCCGCGGATCGTGAGTGACATAAAGAGCGGTGGCCTTGCGTTCGCCGAGGAGCTCGCGAAAGAACGAGAGCAGCTCTTGCTTGAGACCGACGTCCAGGTTCGAGAGCGGCTCGTCGAGCAGGACCGCGCGCGGGTCGAGCACGAGCGCCCGGGCGATGGCGACGCGCTGGCGCTCGCCACCTGAAAGCTCGCCGGGATGGCGACGCTCCTTTGCGGAGAGGCCGACGCGGGCGAGGATCGCGGCGATTCGGTCCTCCCGCTCGGCTCGCGTCACGTTTCTTCCAGCGAGCCCGAAGGCGAGATTCCCGTGGACCGTGAGGTGGGGCCAGAGGGCGAGGTCCTGGAAGACCATCGCGATCTCCCTCTCCTCGGGCGCGATCACGATCCGCCCTGGCTCGCTCACCAGCGCGTCCCCGATGCGCACGACGCCCGACTGCGGACGGACGAAGCCCGCCACGACTCTCAGGAGAGTCGTCTTCCCCGACCCCGAGCTGCCGAGGACCGAGAGGATCGCGCCGGCCGGCACCCGCAACGAGACCTCGTCGAGAACCTTTCGACCCTGGCGAAGCACGGCGACGCCGTCGAGCTCGATGGACGTGCTCACGCCTTCCTCCGAAAGAGAAGAACGGATCCTGCGACGAGCACCGCGGCCGTCATCGCCACGTGGACGCACGACAACGCCGCCACGACCGACTCCGGCCCGTTGGCCTCGAGCGTGAAGATCCGGACCGTCAGCGGCTCCTGGCCCGCCGGATAGAGCAGGACCGCCGTCTCGAGGTCTCGCAGGCAGAAGACGACGGCGAGGAGCCACGCCGCTGCGAGCCCGCGCCCGTGGAGCGGTACGAGGATCCGGCCCAGGCGGCGAAAGAAGCGCGCGCCGGCGATCGCCGCCGCCTCCTCGTAGTGCTCCGACCCCTGCGAAAAGGACACCGCCGCGGTCCGGAGGCCCACGGCGCCATACCGCGCCGCGAACGCCAGGGCGACGATGGCGCTCGTACCGTAGACGGCCTGGAGGGAGGGGCGATTCCAGGTGGCGATGAGGCCCACGCCCAGCACCGAAGCCGGCGTCACGAACGCCAGCACGGCGAGCGCGTCGAGCCCCACGCCGAAGCGG
Organism: Anaeromyxobacter sp. SG66; assembly: GCF_022690805.1. Lineage (NCBI taxonomy): Bacteria > Pseudomonadati > Myxococcota > Myxococcia > Myxococcales > Anaeromyxobacteraceae > Anaeromyxobacter > Anaeromyxobacter sp. SG66. The sequence continues at coordinate 114,517 of NZ_JALCZC010000001.1, read as the reverse complement.
CGGCGTCGCGCCGCGGCGTGACCGATCACGACGGCGAGCGCGAGGACCAACGTCCCTGCGATCAGCGCATCGAGAAGGCTGTTCCACGCGCTCGTCCCGATCCACCGCGGCAGCTCCGCGAAGCCGCCGCCGCGGGCGGCCCGGGCGGCGAGCGCCGCGATGGGCGCGAGGGGCAGCAGCGCCGCGGCGGCCACGAAGACGGTCGCGGCGGGGCGCCAGCGGCCGAGATGCAGCTCGGGGACCTCGCGGCTCCGCGCACCCAGCACCGCGAAGGATCGCCGTCCGGCGACGCGTCGCTCGAAGACGAGCAGCCCGACGGCGACCGCGAAGAGCGGCAGCGCCAGCGCGAAGGCCTCTCCGGGCGCGTAGTCGGCGCCTCCGAGCCGCGAGAAGACCATTCCCGGGTAGACGGCCACCCGCAGGAACATCGGGACGCCGAGCTCGGAGAACGCGAGCGAGAAGACGATCAGCGCCGCGAGCGCGACGGCCGGCCGGATGAGCGGGAGGAGGATCCACGTCGCGGCGCGTCGGGGTCCCGCGACGAGGAGCGCCGCTTCCTCCAGCGTCGGATCGACGCCCTGCAGGGCGACGGCGGCGAGCGAGGTGGCGATTGGCGCGAGCGCGAGCGCCAGGACGAGGACGGCCCCCGGCGCAGAAAAGAGGATGCGAGCGCCGAGGTCGGAGCCGACGAGGCCGCCGCGGCCGAACAGATGGAACCACCCCAGCGCGAGCAGGAAGGGCGGCACGAACAGCGGGAACGCATGCAGCCAGAGCGCGACGCGCCGGAGCGGGACGTCCGCGCGGCCGAGCAGCAACCCCAGCGGCAGCCCCACCGCGAGCGAGAGGACGGTCACGCCGGATGCGAGCCCGAAGGATGACAGGAAGAGGCCCCAGGTCCGGGGCGCGGAGAGCGCTTGCGCCGCGTGGCGGAGAGCGTCGCCCTTCGCGAGCTCGCAGCCCAGGAACACGATTGGCGCGAGCGCCAGCGCGGCGAGGGTGATCCCGGCCGCGATGAGGAGGAGGGGCTCCTCCCGGCGCCGTAGCGCTATAGCCCAGCCCATTCCCGGAGCCATGGCTGGAGCCGCTCCATCGTGTCGGCGACCTTCGAGTAGTCGATCTGCATGGTCTTGATCTCGCTCGCACGCTTTCCACCCGGCGCAGGGTCGACACCGGCCCGCAGCGGGATGTGCGCGGCGGCGTCGACGAGCTTCTGCTCGGCGGGAGCGGAGAGGAGGTAATCGACGAGCCTCCGCGCCTCCTCGGCGTGTGGCCCCGCGAGCGACACCACCGCGGTAGGCATCAGCAGGGTGCCCATCCCATCCTGATCGGGGTAGACGATCTCGATCGGCGCGCCGTCGTGGAGCGCCTCGGCCGCATCGTCGGTGTCGGCGAGGCCGAAGGCCACCTCGCCCGAGGCGACGAGGCGCTTCACCTCGCCGTTCGAGCTCGCGATCCGGCACCCGTTCGCCTTGAGCCGCGTGAGGAAGGCCTTCAGCGCGTCATCGCCCCACGCGTCCGCGAGCGCGGCGACGTGCATGGTGGTCGTGCCGAAGAGCGGGTTCGCGATCGCCGTCTGGCCCTTCCACCTCGGGTCCGCGAGGTCACGAACGGATCGAGGCATCTCGTCCGGCTTCATGCGGGTCTTGTTCACGAGGAGGAGGCGCGCCCTCGCGGCGCCACCGGTCCAGGTCCCGTCGGCTGCCTTGAAGGCCGGCGGTACCGCTGCGGCCTGCGGCGAGACGTACGCCTGAGCGAGCCCCCGCTTCACGAGCAGCTGCGGTCGGACGGGGTCCCCCGACCAGAACACGTCGGCCTGTGGGCTCCTCGCCTCGGCGATGATCCGGTTGAGGACCCCGGTGCTCTTCGTCTCCTCGGTGTCGAAGACGGCCCGGACCTTCACGCCGCTCTGGCGCTCGAAGTCGCGCAGGATGGGCTCCGTGAAGACCTGGTCGATCGACAGATACACGACGACCTCGCGCGAGCGGCTCCGGCAGCCGGCGGCGGCCGCCAAGGCGAGGGCGAGGCAGAAGAGCGATCGGCGTTGAATCATCTCGGGACTCCCACGCTGAAACCCCAGGTCAGCCCGGCGCGGATCTCGGTGATGTCGATCCCGCCGGCGCGCGAGAGTCGCACGCCGGCATCGAGCGAGAGGCCGTCCGAAACGCGCCAGATCGATCCGACGAGGCCGGAGACCGTCGTCGGTTCGTCACGTTCCCACTCCACGAATGCTTCCGCGACGGGGCGAACGGGCCAGGCGGCGTGACCTTCGAGGATGACGCCGCCGAACACGCCGGGGGTGTGCGCGCGGGTCCAGACGCCGGCGCCGTTCACGTGGACGGTGAGATCACGCCAGCGCTGTGACACGACGAGCGCGCCCTCTGCCCCGACGCCGGGGTCGCCGTTGACGGTGGGGAGCAGGGCGGAGATCTCCGTCGCGACGCTCAGCCCATTTTTCTGCTGGAGGCTGCCTTCGCGCAGGACCCCCTTCAGCGAGAAGGCGGTGTCTTCGACGCGCAAGCGCGGCTCCTGGAGGTCGCTTCCGAGGTGCACGAGATGGCGCCCTTCGAGCACCGCCTCCCAGCGATCCGCGAAGCCCCAGTTGAGGATGAGGCTCGGCGCGACCAGCGTCTTGTCGGGCCCCCGCACCAGGTACCCGAGAGGCCCGAACTCGATCTCCATCTCACCCTTCGCTGCCACCGCGGCGTCCGTCGAGTTGAACGGTCGGTACGCGCTCGCCGTGAGTGGCCATGCCGCTGCGAGCGCGAACCAGGAGAGAAAGAGAGCGCGCCGAATCCACGATGTCGTTCTCACGACCGTCGTTCCTCAGTGGCCCGCCTTCACCTGAAGCGGCAAGGTGAACCGCGAGATCTCCCGCTGGTCTCCCTTGAACGTCCGGTCGTTGTAACGGTTGAGGTCGTACACGAGGTTCGCCTCGAGGACGTAGCTGCCGTCGCGGAGCTCGGGCTGCCAGGTCAGGACCCGCTCCTCGCCGGCCCGGACAGGCGCCTCGTGCGGGCCCTGCTCGTCCGCCTGGGTCGCGGCGATGTGGTCGGGACGCTTCTTGTCCTCCTCCAGGAAGGACCGGTCGTCGGGGCGTGGGCCGTACCAGGTCGCGAACATCCACTCGCGCGTGGCGAGGACCTTCCCCTTGCGATCGAGGACCCGCGTCTGGAGGTAGATGGCACGCCGGTTCGAGCCGGTGGGGACGGAGTGCCCAGCGCCGACGTTGATCACGTGGAGCTCCACGTTCGCGCGGTCCTGCTGCGGCTGCAGCATGACGAGCGAAAGGGCACTGCCGAGCCGCTGGCCGGAGTGACCGCCGGTCCAGAGGTGGCGCGCGACCGCGCGCACCGGGACGTCCGCGCCCTCGGCGGTCTTTCGCTGCGTCCGCGGCATGTGGCAGTCCTGGCACTGCTGGCGACCGAGACCCGGCGCGGCGAAGTCGTCACGCCACTCGAGATAGGTCTGGGTCTGCTTGCCCGGGACGCGCTTGCCCATGGAATGGCAGAACGCGCACATCTCCGAGCTCGACATGCGCTCGTCGGCGAGGGTCGCGTGCGGCGCGTCGACCTTGTGCGGCCCCCGGATCTTCCCTTCGGGGGTCAGGTGGCAGGAGGCGCAGGTGATGCCCTCGCCCTGCGCCTCAGCGCGGGGTGCCGGCTTCACGATCTCGAGCGCGGTGCGCTCCGGAATCGCGAACGGCTGCGGGAAGTGGCAGACGTTGCACTTCTTGCCTTCCTCCTCGGCCTCTCGCGCGTGGATGGGCCACGGATCGGTCCCCGAGACGGCGTGCGCACTCGCCGCGACCGACGTGCCGGCGGGCATCTCGAGGACCTTGTCACCCTGCGCGCGCAGCCTGACGCCGGGGTATCGCATGTCGCTCCCGAACCCCTCGGCGTACTCACGATAGATGGCCTGATGGCAGGCGCCGCAGTCGGCGGACGGCGTCGCGGTCCCCTTGGGGAAGTCCCTGGACGGCGTGATGGCCGGGGCCGCGGGTGCGGTCGGAGGGGCAGCGGGCGCGGGGGATGCGGGACCGGTGGGTGCGGGTGCCTGCGCTCGGGCAGCGGACCCCGTGAGGACGAGCGAGGCGAGGACGGCGGTGAGGGTCTTCACGATAAGGCTCCTGTCGTTTGAGCTGCGGGACGGAGAATCAGCGGCAGCGAGAGGCGCTATGGAAGCCCGGTCACCGACAGCGCATCGAAGGACGTGACCGAGTCGGCCTTCGTCCACACACCGACCTTCCCGGCGTCCTTGAACGTGTCGTCCGTCGCGTCGATGATCGGCTTCCCTTCCCAGGAGACCTGGAGCCGGTTGCCGCGCGCCTCGACCGCCAGCGTGTGCCAGGCCCCGGACACGACCCGTCCGCTCCAGCCCTTGATCTGCCGGCGCCGCCCGTCGACCACGCGGTACAGGTTCACGTTGTCCTCGAGCGCGTTGGCCCGGGCCAGGTAGTAATTGTCCGCGTCGCGGTAGCGGATGACGAGTCCGCAGGCCTGGTCGACCTTCCCCGCGACCGGCTTGCACCGGACCTCGGCGCGAAGATCCCTGAGCAAGGGTGCGTCGGCGGCCGCCACCGGGAAGCGGGAGTCGGTCCCGTCCTCATCGACCTGGGCCAGCACGTGATCGCCGGCGGGGGCGGAGGCGTCGAGCTGAATGACCCACTTTCCGGAACGGCCCTCGCCCGTCCGGCCGAAGGAGAAGCCGGCGGGCGGTGAGCCCACGGCATCTCCCTGGAAGTCCCAGGTCTTCCCAGCGGCCTGCGCCAGCGCCGGTCCTGCGAGCGCGACGGACGCCAGCGCAACAACACCGATCGTTCGAAGCATTGGACATCTCCCTTTCCTCGGTCGGAGCGAGCCGCTCCGCGAGAGCCAAGGATGGGGCAATCGCGCTCGCGGAGCTCCTGAAGACTCCCTGACAGCGCTGTCAGGATTCGTCTGCCATGGCGCCGCTATACTTCCCATCGTGCATGCCGAAGCTCCCCCGAGAGTCCTGATCGTCGAGGACGAGACGAAGGTGGCGCGGGCGCTCGCCGACGGGCTCGGCGCCGAGCGCTTCGAGACGCGCGTCGCGGCGAGCGGGGAGGACGGGTTCTTCCTCGTCTCGAACGAGTCGTTCGATCTCATCCTGCTCGATCTCATGCTCCCGCAGCGCGGCGGCCTCGAGATCCTCGCAGCGCTCCGGGCTCGCGGTCTTCAGACCCCGGTGCTGATCCTCACGGCCAAGGACACCGTCGAGGACCGGGTCCTGGGCCTCGACGTCGGCGCGGACGACTACCTCGTGAAGCCCTTCGCCTTCCCCGAGCTGCTGGCTCGCATCCGGGCCCTGCTCCGCCGCGGCAGGCTCGATCCGGCGTCGAAGCTCCGGCACGAAGACCTCGAGCTCGACCCCGTGAGTCGAGCCGTCGAGCGCGGTTCGCGGGCGCTGGAGCTCACGGCCAAGGAGTTCGAGATCCTCGAGTACCTGCTCCGCCACCAGGGGCGCGTGGTCTCCCGCGAGATGCTCGCGCGGGACGTCTGGAAGGTGACCGCGCGCGCGACGCCGCTCGACAACGTGATCGACGTGACCATCGCGCGGCTGCGCCGGAAGGTCGACGATCCGTTCCCGAGGAAGCTCGTCCACACCATCCGTGGCGTCGGCTTCGTGCTGGGCATGGAGCCGCGATGACGCTCCGGCCGCAGAGCGTCCGCGCACGTCTCGCGCTGTGGCACGCGGGCGTGCTGACCCTCATCGTCTGCGCCTTCTCCGGAGCGGTCTACGCGCTCGTCCGAGCCCAGCTCTTCCGCGATCTCGATGCCCGGCTGGCGCGCGACGTCGCGACGATCGAGCGAACCTATCGGGAGGCCGACTACGATCTCGCGGAGGTCGAGACCCGCGCCGGTGTCGAGCTCTTCGAGGTCACCAACGCCGGAAGCGTCCTTTATCGAACGGCTGCCTGGACGAGGATCGGGCTCGACCGGGCGGCGCTGACCGAGGCCGTGCCGGCCACCTGGTCCTCGCCGCAAGGGCACTCCTATCGGATCGAGACGAGGTCGTGGCACGAGCTCCGGATCGCGGTCGCGACCGACGAGGCGCTCACTCTCCGCGCTCTGGGCCGGCTCGCGCTCATTCTCGCGCTCGGCATCCCCTGCGCCGCGATCGGCGCGCTGGCAGGCGGGTACCTCCTCGCCGGCCGCGTCCTGGCGCCAGTCGGCGCCATGGCCAGGCACGCTCGGCGCATCACCGCCGAGTCGCTCGAGGCACGGCTGCCGGTCGAAGACCCTCGCGACGAGTTCGGCCAGCTGGCGGGCGTGTTCAACGACACGCTGGCCCGGCTGCATGACGCGTTCGAGCGCCTCCGCCGCTTCACCTCCGACGCCTCGCACGAGCTGCGGACGCCGCTCACCGCGATGCGGAGCGTGGGGGAGGTGGCGCTGCAGGGCGCGCGCGATCCGGCAGCCTACCGCGAGGTCATCGGCAGCATGCTGGAGGAAGTCGAACGGCTGACGAGGCTCGTCGAGGGCCTGCTCCTCCTGACCCGCGCCGACGCGGGACGCATCCAGGCTGCGCAGGCGGTGGTGGATCTGGGCGCGCTCGCGACGAGCGCTGCGGAGCACCTCCGAGTTCTCGCCGAGGAGAAGGGGCAGGAGCTGACGGTCGACGCCCCTCCCGCGGTTCAGGCGCGGTGCGATCCGGCGTTGGTCCGGCAGGGAGTCGTGAACCTCCTGGACAACGCGATCAAGTACACGCCGCAGAGCGGCTCGATTCGTGTGGTGGTCGAGGTCCTGCCTTCTGGTGAGCCAGCCGTCGAGGTGAGAGACACCGGTCCCGGGATCGCACCGGCGCACCTTGAGCGGATCTTCGAGCGCTTCTACCGGGTGGACGCCGACCGGGCGAGGCAAGCTGGCGGAATGGGGCTCGGCCTCGCCATCGCGCGGTCGGTCATCGCGGCGAACGGCGGCCGGATCGAGGTCGAGAGCACCGAGGGAGACGGGAGCGTCTTTCGAATGGTGCTGCCCGCCGTGTGACGACCGGCTGGATCCGTCCCGCATGAGAGCGCTCCTCCGAAGAGGCCTGGAGCGAAGGCGCGGAGAAGGCCGAGCGCTCCCCCCGCCGCCACGACGACGACGACGTTCAGCCGCCACCTCCAGAAGGTGAGTTCTCCTTCTGCGCGTCGAGCGATCAGTGCCTGGCGGCGCCGCTGTGCACGGCGTACAGGTCGTCGAACAGCGCCGTGCCGCGGGCGAGGCGCTGCTCGTCGTCGGCATGCGCGGCAGCGATGCCCGCGACGAGCTGCCCGATGCCAGGCGCCTCCTCGCGGCCGTACTTCGCGTCCTTCACGTCGATGTCGTGGACGATCTCGGCGATCGCGCGGAGGGCGGGATCTGTGAGGCCGAATCGCCGCACGAGCACCTCGAACGTGCACAGCTCGCCCTCGTGAGTGAACTCCGATTCGAACATGTCGAAGCGAAGCTCGCCCTCTTCCGGGCGATACCCCTTCGCCGGGACGAACTTGAAGCGCGCCTCCGGATCGATGAACTTCCGGATGAGCCATGCGCTCGCCATCCGGTCCACCTTGATCCCGGTGCGTGTCACCCAGGTGCGGCCTTGGTGCTGCTCACGAGCCAGCGACGCCTTCGCCGGCTCCGTTCCTTCGACGAACCTCATGCGTGCCTCCATTCCGGACAGGAGGCCATCGACGACCTCGCGCCCGGGTGCTCCGAAGAAGTCGATCGCGGCGAGCTCGGTCGCGCGCTGGCGGAGGCGTGCAACCTGCCTTGCGAGCTCGGCGCGGCGGTCCTCGGGAACGACGCCTCGCTTCGGAAAAGCTGCCGCGATGGCGCGCGCCTGCTCCGCGAGGTGGCGGAAGTCGGCCTCGCGCTCCGACTGGAACCGCTCGATCACCCGCTCGTCGGAGAGGCCTTCGATGAACCGGGCCTCGACGATCGACGCGTCGCCGCCGCCCTTGACGACCTCGCGAAGGACCCACTGGAAGTCCTCCTGCGACTCGTCGTCGTAGGGCAGGGCGTAGACCGAGTTCTTGATCGCGACCGCCCCGATGCGAGCCAGGTGCCGGCCGATCTTGACCCGCAGATAGGCTGGTGTCGGCGGGATCTGGTGGATCAGCAGCATCCAGCGCGCCTCCGGCCGGGCGGGGGGACTCTCACGTTTCTTCAAGGCGCTCAACTGTGTCGTTGATGTAGCAAGTGAATCATTGGTGCGCGAGACCCGGACGGGACGGACTCCGAGCGTGCAGGCCTCCGCGCAACCGCGCGGTGCCGAGACGGGCCGGTGAGCGTGGGCGGTCGTCAGCGGAGGTGGTCTCGGGCGCATTCACCTGTGGCCCGAGCTCCGGATCCGGTACCGGACCCAGAGCAGGTCGCCGCGACGACGCTCGACGGACACGAGCTTCAGGTGTCGCGCCGGCCCGGGCCCTTCACGCGCGTCGAAGAGCGTCGGCGTGCCGACCCCGCCGTCGGCGACGGGAGCGACGAGGACGCTGAGCTCGTCGATGACGCCGGCTGCCAGGAACGAGCCGTTGATCTTTCCGCCGCCCTCGAGGAGCAGCCGTCGAATTCCGAACCGGGATCGCAGCTTGCGGAGCACGGTGGGAACGTCGATCCGGCTCTTTCCGCCGAACAGGTAGGAGACGCCGCGCGCGCGCAGGAACGCGAGGTAGCGATCCGGGACCTGCTCCGTGAGCACCGTCACGGCGTGCTCCCCGTCGATCGCGCCCGATTCCCAGCGCAGCTTCCCGCCGGGATCGATCGCGACGGCGTACGAGGGGGCGTCGGAGCGCGCGACGAAGTCCGTCCGCGGGAGGCGGGCACCGCGCGTGGCCGCCGGTAGCCTCGCCTTCCCGGCGTAAGGCTCCATCGAGACGCGGCCGATGATCCAGGCGTCCGCCTCGAACGACGCGGCGGTGCGCTCGTACTCCGCGAGGAGCCCCTGCGGCAGGCGCCAGCCGTCGGTGACGATCCGTCCATCGACGGACGGGACCATGTGACAGATCACGTAAGGACGCTTCGCCATGACGGGCTCACCGACCGTACTGCGCGGGCGGTGGAGCGAGGACGGAGAGGGAGACGATCGCTGCGAGCAGGTTCATGTCGCCGGCCTCGGCGGCCTACTCCGCCTTCAGCGAAGCCATGTCGATCGAGAAGCGGTACTTCACGTCCGACCGCAGCATCCGCTCGTAGGCCTCGTTCACCTTCTGCGCCGGGATCACCTCGACGTCGGCGGTGATGCCGTGCTTGCCGCAGAAGTCGAGCATCTCCTGCGTCTCCGGGATGCCGCCGATGGGCGAGCCGGAGATGCTGCGGCGGCCCAGGATCAGCCCGAAGGCGGCGAGGGCGGACGGCCTCTCCGGCGCGCCGACGAGCGTGAGGGTGCCGTCGCGCCGGAGGAGCTGGACGTACGCGTTGAGGTCGTGCTCGGCGGAGACCGTGTCGAGGATGAAGTCGAAGCTGGCCGCATGCTTCCGCATCTCGTCGGCGTTGCGCGACACGACGGCCTCGTGCGCGCCGAGGCGCAGCGCGTCCTCCTTCTTGCTGGGGGAGGTGGTGAAGGCGACGACGTGAGCGCCGAGCGCGCGGGCGAACTTCACGCCCATGTGGCCGAGCCCGCCGATGCCGACGACGCCGACCTTCTTCCCCTTCGTGACACCCCAGTGGCGCAGCGGCGACCAGGTCGTGATGCCGGCGCAGAGCAGCGGCGCGACGCCGGCGAGGTCGAGGTTCGAGGGGACACGCAGGACGAAGCGCTCGTCGACGACGATCCCGTCCGAGTAGCCACCGTAGGTGACGCCGCCGAGGTGCTTGTCCGGCGCGTTGTAGGTGAGGACCTGGCCGGGGCAGAACTGCTCGAGCCCGGCCTGGCACTCGGGGCAGGTGCGGTCCGAGTCGACGAGGCAGCCGACGGCGGCGAGGTCGCCGGGCGCGAACTTCGTCACGGCGGAACCGACCCTCGTCACGCGACCGACGATCTCGTGGCCGGGAACGCACGGGTACACCGTGGACATCAGGCTGCTCCACTCGTTCCGGACAGTGTGGAGATCGGAGTGGCAGATCCCGCAGAACAGGATCTCGAGCTGCACGTCATGCGGGGTGGGATCGCGACGGGCGATGGTGGTAGGGGCGAGCGGCGCGGTCGCGCTCGCCGCGGAGTAGGCCTTGGCGTGGAACATGGACTGTTTCTCCCTTCGGGGTGCGCTGCGGCCCTGCACGGAGCCGGGCGACGCCGTGAAACCTACGCGCGCGCCGAGCCCCGCGAAACGGGCGAGAAGTGGATGGGCCGTTCAGGAAAGCTTCATGAACGCGATGCCACGCGGCTGCCCGCGAGGAGGGGTTGGGATGCAGCGTCCAGCAAATCCTGAACGATCCAGCAGCCCGTCGGTCAGCCGGGCGAGCACGAGAGCGGCGGCTCACGCCGCGGTCGGGCCCGAGCCGGAATTGCGAACGCGTGTGCTGCCGCGCAAGCCTACGGCATGGTCGTCTTCGAGATCGTCATCGCCTTGCTGCTCGCGGGCGCCGGCCTGACCGCTTTGTCGCGGCGCCTGGGGACGCCGTACCCCGCGATGCTGGCGCTCGCCGGCGCTGCCCTGGCGCTCGTCCCCGGCACTCCGACGCTGGTGCTCGAGCCCGACCTGGCGCTGACGCTCTTCGTCGCGCCGGTGCTCCTCGACGCCGCGTTCGATTCGTCCGCGCGCGATCTTCGCGCCAACTGGCGGTCCGTTGCCGGGCTCGCCGTGGGGGCCGTCGCGTTGACCGTCGCCCTCGTGGCGGTGGTGGCCCGGGCGGTCGTGCCGGGCATGCCGTGGGCTGCCGCGGTGGCGCTCGGCGCGATCGTCGCTCCGCCCGACGCGGCCGCCGCGATGGCGGTGCTGGGGCAGCTCCGGCCGCCGCACCGCCTCCTCGTGATCCTCGAGGGCGAGAGCCTCTTCAACGACGCGACCGCGCTCCTCGTCTTCCGGCTCGCGCTCGGCGCCGCGCTCGCGGGCTCGGTGTCCCCGGTGAAGGCCATCCCGCTGCTGGTCGTGGTGACCGCCGGCAGCGTGGTGCTCGGGTACGTGCTGTCGCGCGTGATCATCCCGCTCACCGTCCGGATCCTGGACGCCCCCATCGCGGTCGTCGTCCAGTTCTGCAGCACGTTCGCCGTGTGGATGATCGCGGAGCGCCTCCGCCTCTCGGGCATCCTCACCGTCGTCGTCTTCGCGATGGCGAGCACGCGGCCCGCGTCGCGCTCCGTCCCCGCGCGCGTCCGGGTCCCGTCGTACGCGGTGTGGGAGTTCGCGGTCTTCGTCCTGAACGTGCTCGCGTTCATCCTCGTCGGGTTCCAGCTCAAGGCGATCCTGGGCCGGCTCGACGCGGTCACGCTGGCTCGCTACGCCCTGGTCGCGGCGGCGGTCTGCGCCGCGACCATCCTCGCGCGCATCGCCTGGGTCTCCGGCGCGGCCGCGGTCAGCCGGTGGCGGTGCCGCCCCGCTGCCGAGGGCGAGGAGCCGCGCCGCGACGCCGTCGGGCTGTCGCCCCGCGCGGCGGCCGTCGTCGGGTGGTGCGGGATGCGCGGGATCGTCACGCTCGCCGCGGCGCTCGCGCTTCCCGCGGGAGGAGGCGGCGGGGCCGCGTTCCCGTACCGCGACCTGATCCTGTTCACGGCGTTCTCGGTCGTGCTCGGCACGCTCGTCGTTCAGGGGCTGACGCTCCGGCCTCTGATGAGCGCGCTGCGGCTGCGGGACGACGGCGAGATCGAGCGAGAGCTGCGCCTCGCTCGCGTGGAGGCGCTGCGGGCGTCGCTCGCGGCGGCTGGAGAGGCGCCCGGCGACGACCTGTCGAGCATGCTGCTCCGCCGCTACGAGGTGCTGCTCCGCCGCGCCGAAGCCGACCACGCCGGCGGGGCGATCGGGGCGAATGGGCAAGGGGAGGGGCCCGACGTCGGGACGGAGCTGGTTCGCAAGGCGACGGCCGCCGCGCGCAGCCGGATTCTCGCGCTGCGGGCGGACGGCACGATCGGCGACGCGGCGTTCCAGCGCGTCGAGCAGGAGCTCGACCGGGAGGAGCTGAACTTCCAGCCCCTCGGTCCGGACGAGGCGGCTGCCGCGCGCTGACGTGGCGGCGCTAACGGGCCCGCGCGAGCCGCGCCTCGAGCGACCGCGCGTCCGCAAGGAGCGGCGCGTTCGCGTCCGCGCGCCGCCACGCCCGCAGGAGCTCGTCCAGGCGTTGAGGTCGCGCTCGCGCTCGAAGTACGCGATCGACTCGCCGGTCTCGCTGAGGTGCCAGCTGACGTCGCCCGCCTGGAACAGCGCCTCCTTGTCGAGCGGGTACGCCTCGACGTCCCGCCTGCGATCTGCACGGCGCTCAGGGACGAGGCACGGTGACGGGCGGCACGCGCCGCTCGCTCGGGGACAGCCGGCGTCGGGGGCGACGATTGGACCAGCGCGCGAACCCCAGCAGCCCGGGGATCTGGTAGCTCCAGAATGCCTCGATCGCCTCGCGGAGCGCGCGCTCGTCGGCGTGCGCCTCCAGGATCGCCGCGAGCATCCGCCGGGTGTTGTCGAAGATCCGGGCGAGCACGAAGCGCGCGGCCGCGCTTGCGCCGCGACGCGGATGCAGATCGGCGAGCGTCGAGGCGACGAGACGCTCCACGAAGCGCGCGCCGAACGCGGCGTAGTCGGTCCCCGCGGCGCGGTCGAGCAGGATCACGACCGCGAGCCGGTGCTCCGCCCAGAAGCGCAGCATCTCGTCGCCGATGTCGTCGGCGCCCCGGGTCGCCTCCGCCCGGAACGCGCGGGAGAGGGCGCGCACACGTCGGTCGAGCAGCGACTCGAACTCCTCGGCGAGCGCAGGCGTGACGAGCGCATGGAAGAGCTCGTACTTCCCGGCGTAGTAGCGGTACGTGCTCGCCGTTCCGACCCCGGCGCGCTCGGCGATGGCGGTCATCTTCGCGCCGGCGTACCCGCGCTCCGCGAAGATCTGGAGGGCGGCCGTCTCGATGCGCGCGCGCACCTCGTCCTTGAGGACCTGGGGCATCAGGCCTCGAACAGCCGCGGGTAGGAGAAGGGTGCCCAGCGATCCGCCCAGGGGCGCGCCTCCTCGAGCTGATGGGCGAGACCGAGCAGGAGCGCGTCCGCGCCCGGTGCGGCGGCGAAGTGGACGCCGATGGGGACGCCCTCGTCGGTCCAGTGCAGCGGCACTGACATCGCCGGGCAGCCCGCGATGTTGTGGATGGGCGTGTAGCCGACGGTGCGCCCGGTCCGCCGGAGCAGCTCCTCGCGCGGCAGGACCGGGGAGAGGTGGCCAAGGCGCCAGGGCGTCGTCGCGAGCGTCGGCGTGAGGACCGCATCGAAGCCGCGGATCGTCTCGAGGTACCGCTCGGTGCCAGCGGCGAACGCCGCGCGCGCCGCGGGCAGCGCGCCCGGGCCCCGGCGTTCGAGCTCGTCGACGAGCGCCCAGCTGAACGGTTCGAGCTCGTCCCGCTGCACCGGGTGTCCTCGCAGCCGGTCCACCAGCTCCACGAGGCCGGCCACCGCCGCCCCGGCGACGATGAAGAAAGCGTCGCCGAGAGCCGCGCCGTCGAGATCGGGCGAAGCGACGGGCTCGACCCGGTGTCCGAGAGCCGCGCAGAGCCCAGCCGCGTCGTCCACGGCGCGGCGCACCGCCGGCTCCGGCTCCTCGCCGAGGAGGGTGCGCGTCCAGGTCGCGATCCGCAGCGAACGCGCGAGCGGCTCCCGCACGTACCCTACGGCGGGGAGCGGACCGGCCCGGTCCTCCGTCACGGAGAGGAACAGGGCGCTGTCGCGAACGGTGCGGCTCACGCAGTGGTCGGAGACGAGGGCGCCGAACTCGGAAGGGAGGCTCGCCGGCACGCAGCGCGTCCGGCTCGGCTTGAACCCGAAGAGGCCGCACACCGAGGCGGGGATCCGGATCGACCCGACGCCGTCGTTCGCGTGGGCGAGAGGAACGATCCCGGCGGCGACCGCTGCAGCGGCCCCGCCGGATGAGCCCGCGGCCGACAGCGACAGGTCCCACGGGTTGTGCGTCACGCCCTCGAGGAGTGTCTCCGTGCTGCCCAGCAGCCCGAATTCAGAGGCAGCGGACTTTCCGACGGTGACGAGCCCGCTCTCATCGATACGGCCGATGTACGGGGTGCGAGTCTCGGGCCCCGCGACGTTGCCGGCGAACACCCGCGAGCCACATGACCAGCGCAGGCCCGGGTACGGGGTCACCTCCTTCACCATGAACGGCACGCCGGCGAACGGTCCGGGCGGCACCTTCGCCGCGCGCGCGCGCTCGAGGTCCACGGCGGGGACCACCCGCAGCAGCGCGTTCAGAGCCTCGAGCCGCTCGGCGAACGCATCGAGCAGGTCGGACGCGGTGAGCTCGCCGCGCGCGACCAGCGCCGCCTGCCCGACCCCGTCGAGCCGGGAAAGACCGCGGAACTTCGCCATGAGACGCCTCCTCGCGAGGTCGAAACGCGAACATGGTATTCCCGTTTCCGCCTCGCGTCAAAGGAGCCCGGCGCCCGCGACGGAAGCGCCACGGATGCCGATCGAATCGCCCCGATGAGCGATCGCGGAGGCACGCCCGCGAGACCCCAGAGCATCACCGGCCCGCCTCGGGCACGATCTGGTCGGCTCGCGGCGCCCGGAGCGCGAGCCCCGTCACCGCCGCTCGAGGACGCGCGCGCGGCGGACCGCGCGCTCGCGCCGGTCGATCGCTTGAACGGCGCGGACCGCGTACTCCTGCGCCGTGTAGATCTGCTTCAGGGATGGGGTGCCGCTTCGGTGCCGGCTCATGTCCCCCACCGCGAAGAGCCCGCGTACGCTCGTCTCGCTCGTCGCGTCGTCGACGAGCACGTGGCGGGCGTCCTCCGGACCGTCGCCGGCGTCGAGCTCCGCGCCGAGCTGGAGGGCGAGGTCGTTGTAGACGCGGTGCAGCCCCATGGCGACCATCCCGAACCTCGCCGGTACCTGCGTGCCATCCTCGAGGCGGAACCCGCGGAGGCTTTCGCCCTTCCGGCCGCTCTCGCCGTCCAGGATCTCGACGAGCCGCGCTCCATGGAACGCCACCCCGTAGGCGTCCATGAGTCGCAGCGTCTCCGGCCTGGCCTCGAGCGCCTCGCCGTTTCCGAGGAGGACGACGGCCACACCGTAGCGCTCGTGCAGGAGGAGCGCGACCTGAGCGGCGGCGTCGCTCGCCCCGAGCACCGCCACCGGCGTGCCGCGCACGAGGTGCCCCTCGCAGAGGATGCAGTAGAGGAGAGACTCCGCGTTGGCCCAGGGATAGATCCAGCGGATGTCGTCCACCACCTTGCCGCCCTTCGTGGTGAGCTTCACGCGCGGCTGGCGGTCCATCACGCCGGTAGAGAGGATGACCGCGCCGGCGCGGAGGCCCTGGCCGCGGTCCGTCTCGACGACGAACCCGGTGTCTCCTGCACGCGCCGCGATGGCCTTCTCGTCGATCAGCGTGGCCACGTCGGCGAAGTCGGCGGTCAGCCGAAGCGTCACGTCCTCGACGATCTCCGGGACGCCGATGTGGAAGTGAGCCCGGGCGATCGCCTCGCGCGCGGCCGCGTGCTCGGGGCCCGAGAGCAGCTCGAGCACCTTTCGCTGCACGATGCCCCCCGAGACGCCGATCATGTTGTCCACGTTGTAGACGTAACGGGCCCGGCTCGCGCGAGCGGTCCCCGCGTCGCCGCGAATCCAGGCGACCGTGAGCCCGTGCTGCGCTGCGCGCAGCGCCGCCGCGCTCCCCCCGATGCCGCCCCCCACGACGATGACCTGGCACTGATTCACGAGCGCCTCCCGCGTAGCCTCGAAGGCCTCCATGTAGCGTCCGGCGGGCACGCGCAAGATTACGCTGCGCTCCCCACCGTCCCTGCAGGGGTAGGACGCTCTGCTCCGAGCGTTTGCCCCGGCCGCGCCCGCGTCCTCTGGACCTCTTTCCGGTCAGCGCACGCGCTGCTTCGAGCCGACGGAGAGCTCGCGCGCGACGTCCACGAACGCCCTGAACGCCGGCGACACCTGCGATCTGCTCGGGAAGTACAGGAAGAACCCGGGCACCGCGGCGGCGTAGTCCTCGAGGACGATGCGCAGGGCGCCGCGGCGCAGCTCGTCTGCCACCAGGGGCTCGAACGAGTAGAGGAGGCCCACTCCCGCCTCGGCGAGGAGCCGCATGAGCTCGGGGTCGTTCGTCGTGACCGATCCGTGGACGGGCACGCGCCACTCCTTCTTTCCGCGCTCGAGCTCCCACGCGTACCGCGCGCCGCCGACGTCCGTGCGGATGCAGAGGCAGTCGTGCTGGAGGAGGTCCTCTGGCCTCTGCGGCGCCCCGCGGCGCTCGAGGTACGACGGAGCCGCGACCACGACGAAGCGCCCGGGCGGCGTGAGACGGACCTGGACCATGTCGCGCTCGATGGCCTCCGACAGGCGGATGCCCGCGTCGAAGCCCTCGGCGACGATGTTCACGAAGCGGTTCTCGGCCTGGACCTCGACCTCCACCTTCGGATGCCGCTCCAGGAACCTCGGCAGCAGGCGAGCGACGACGAGCGACACCGCCACCGTCGGGACCGACAGCCGGACGCGGCCCGTGATCTCTCCCGGGCGAGCGGACACCGTCTTCAGCGACTCCAGCGCCTGATCCACCGCCGGGCCCGCGTTCTCGACGAGGCGTTGCCCAGCGTCCGTGAGCGCCACCGTCCGCGAGGTCCGCGTGAGCAGCGTCACGCCGAGCCGCGCCTCGAGCTGCCGGACCGACTGGCTGAGCGCGGAGGTGGACACCCCGAGATCCCTCGCCGCGGCCGCGAAGCTCCTGCGGCGCGCCACCGCGATGAAGGAGCTCAGGGCGTTGAGCGGAGTGAAGGCCATGGGGACGCTATCGCTGCGCTTCGGGGATGACCTCGTTCACGCAAGTCAGCGCGCTGAGCGCCCGAGGATAGCCGATGTACGGAAGAAGCTGCGTCACGACCGCGATGAGCTTCTCCTTGTCGTTTCCGACGTTGACGTTGCCCTGGATGTGCCCCTTGAGCTGAGGCTCGGCGCCCCCGAGCGCCGCCAGCATCGAAAACGTCAGGAGCTCCCGCGTCCTGGCATCGAGGCCACCCCGGGTCCAGTAATCGCCGAAGCAGTTCGCGGAAAGGAGCTCCTGGACGTGGCGCTGATTGGCGGGCGCGGCCGCGTACAGCTCGTCGATGCGACCCCCGAAGATCTCCTTCTGGAGGGCCAGCCCCCTCGCGCGCCGGTTCTCCGGCGCCGTCGTGGACTGAGCCTCCAGCGGCAACTCCACGCCCCTGGCCCGCAGCACCTCGTTGGTCGTGTGGATGAAGTCGACGACCTTGGCGATGCCGACGTAGGGGACGGCATGGTACAGGATCTCCTTGGCCTCGACCGGGGTGACGCCCACGTTCAGCGCTCCGCCGAGCATCATCCTGTACTCGCTCGAGGCTTGGCTCGCGATCGTCGACGCCAGGATGACCATGACCCTCGTCTTCGGGTCCAGGTTCCCGTGACGGAGAACCTCGTCGAACGCGAAGTTGTCGAAGATCTCGATCAACTCCGGGTCCGTCTCCTTCAGCTTGGACTCGTACCCGGGAAACAGCTGCTCGTGGTTTCGGACGGCCGCTTCCGTCAGATGAGCGACCGGACGGTTTCGGGTGGAGTTCATCTCGATCCTCGAGTGGGCGCTGCACGCGGCCAGGGACGTCAACGTCAACGCCGCGACGGCGATGACCTGCTTCATGGTGCGCTCGCGATCGTCGTCAGGCGTTCGTCATGTCGATGACGAAGCGGTAGCGCGCCGCCTTGTCGACCACCTTGGTCCAGGCGTCGTCGATCCTGGACATCGGGACCTTGGTGATCTCCGGCCTGATGCCGTGAAGCTCGCAGAACTGCACGAGCTCCTGCGTCTCCCGGATCCCGCCGATCTGCGAGCTCGCGAACGAGGTGCGATCTCTCAGGAGCGAGAACGGGCCGATCTGGTGAGGCTCGGTGGTCTTGCCGACGCCGACCATGCACAGCGTGGAGTCCATCTTCAGCAGCGGAATGAGCCGCTCGAGGTCGTGCTGGTACGGGACCGTGTCGAGGATGAAGTCGAGCGACCGCCGGTACTTCGCCAGATCCGCTCCCTGATCGTTCACGATGACGGTCTTCGCGCCGAACCGCCTCGCGTCGTCGACCTTGCCTCTCGACGTCGTCAGCACCGTCACCTGGGCGCCCATCGCGGCGGCGATCTTCGTCGCCATGTGACCAAGGCCGCCGAGCCCGACGACGCCGACCTTCTTCCCGGGACCGACGCTCCACCTCCGGAAAGGAGAGTAGACGGTGATCCCGGCGCACAGCATCGGTCCAGCGTGCGCGAGGTCGATCGCGTCGGGGATCGCGATGACGAAGTCCTCGTCCACGACGTCGAAGGTCGAGTAGCCGCCCTGCGTGAGCGAGCCGTCGCGGTCCTTCGACCCGTAGGTGAGGACGCTGCCGTTCTCGCAGTACTGCTCCATGCCGGCCTCGCACGGACCACAGTGGCGGCAGGAGTTCACCATGCAGCCCACCCCCACGCGAGAGCCCACCTTGAACTTGCTGACGCTCGAGCCGACCGCCACCACCACCCCGGCCAGCTCGTGCCCGGTGACGAGCGGGAACGTCTCCTTCCGCCAGTGCTCGCGCCCATGGTGGATGTCGGAGTGGCAGATGCCGCAGTACTGGAGCTTGATCGCGACGTCCTTCGGCCCGAGCGCGCGCCGCTGGAACTTCATCGGCTTGTGCGGGCCCTGGGACGAGTAGAGGGCCATTCCTTCGACCGGGAACGGGCCCTGTCCGTAGCTCGTCCTCTCGACGCCTGGAGCGGCTCCCGCCGTGGACGGCTTGAACAACCCGGCGGCACCTGCGCCCGCCGCGGCGAGGGCGCCCGTCCACATGAAGCCGCGCCGGCTCAGGGTCGTCGTGTCGTGGGAATCCGGCTCGCGCTCGGGCGGCCGCTTCGCAATCTGATTCTTCATGGTTGGCTATCTCCGAACACGAGCCGCTAGAGCCCGGTCCTCTTCTCGAGCTCCTCCGGGTACCGCGCGCCCTCCACGCGAATCTTCGACGCGGCCTCGTCGATGGCGCGGAGGTCGTCCGCGGTCAGCTCGACGTTCGCGGCGCCGAGGTCCTCCTCGAGCCGGTGCAGCTTCGTCGTCCCGGGGATCGGCACGATCCAGGGCTTCTGCGCGAGGAGCCACGCGAGCGCGATCTGCGCGGGGGTCGCCTGCTTGCCCGCCGCGATGACGCCGAGGAGGTCTACGAGCGCCTGGTTCGCCTTGCGCGCCTCCGGGGAGAAGCGGGGCACGATGTTGCGGAAGTCGTTCTTCTCGAACGTGGTCTTCTCGTCGATCTTCCCCGTCAGGAATCCCTTGCCGAGCGGGCTGAACGGGACGAACCCGATGCCGAGCTCCTCGAGCGTCGGGAGCAGCTCCTCCTCGGGCCTCCGCCACCACAGCGAGTACTCGCTCTGGACCGCGGTGACAGGCTGCACGGCGTGCGCGCGGCGGATCGTGTTCACGCCGGCCTCGGACATGCCGAAGTGCTTCACCTTGCCAGCGCGGATGAGGTCCTTCACCGTGCCCGCGACATCCTCGATGGGAACGTCCGGATCCACGCGGTGCTGGTAAAGGAGGTCGATCGTCTCGACCTTCAGCCGCCGGAGCGACGCCTCGGCGACCTCGCGGATGTGCTCGGGCCGGCTGTCCACTCCGATCGTCCCGAGCTTCATCCCGAACTTCGTCGCGATGACGACCCGGTCGCGGACGGGCGCGAGCGCCTCGCCGACCAGCTCCTCGTTCGTGAAGGGGCCGTAGGCCTCGGCGGTGTCGAAGAACGTGACGCCGCGATCGACCGCGGCGCGGAGGAGCGCGATCATCTCCTTCCTGTCCGGTGGGGTCCCGTAGGCGAAGCTCATCCCCATGCAGCCGAGGCCGATGGCCGAGACCTCGAGTCCGCTCCTTCCCAGCTTGCGCTTCTGCATCTCGTGCTCCTTCCGGTGCTTCGCTCAACCTCGGCTCACGCCGATGCTGTGGCGGCTCTCCATCCCCGTCGTCATCGAACGGGAACCTACGCGCGGCACGGCAGTCTCGAAAGAGGTCGATCGCGGATGGCCCGTGCAGGAAAGCTTCACGATGTGCCACTCCGCGGCCGAGCGCCTGATGCTTCGCGCGGGGGACGATCTCGAGCACGCCGTGCCTGCCCGAAAGCGGGATCCCTCCGGAGGTGTGCAGGACTGGCCTCGAGGGACGTGACGGGTGACGAACGGCTCCTACAGTACGGTTCAGCGCGCCAGGCGGAGGACGGATGCCTGATTTCAAGTACGTGGTGGTGGGCGGCGGGATGACGGGGCACGCCGCCGCGATGGGGATCCGCTCGGTGGATGCGAGCGCGCCCGTCCTGCTGGTCGGCGAGGAGCCCGTGGGACCCTACGTGCGCCCGCCGCTCACGAAGGGGCTCTGGACGGGGCAGGAGGAGGGATCGATCTGGCTGCCCTCGGTCGAGGGGATCCAGCTTCGGACTGGCACGCGCGTCGTCGCCATCGACCGTGCCGAGCGGCGCATCGGGCTCGAGGGAGGGGAGACCATCGGGTACGAGCGGCTCCTCCTCGCGACCGGTGGCACTCCGCGTCGGCTGCCCTTCGACGGCGACGGGGTCGTCTACTACCGGACGGTCGCGGACTTCAGGCGCGTCCGGGCGCTCCCGGCGGGAACGCACGTGGCGATCGTCGGTGGCGGCTTCATCGGGTCGGAGATCGCGGCCTCTCTCGCGACCGCTGGCTATCGGGTGACGCTCGTCTTCCCGGAGGAAGGGATCGGCGCACGGCTCTTCCCGCGAGACCTCGCGGTTCACCTGAACGGCTACTACGCCGAGCGCGAGGTGGAGGTCCGGGCGGGGGAGCGCGTCACGGGGCTCGTGGCGCGCGGCTCGGGATTCACCCTCCGGACCGACCGGGACGAGATCCAGGCCGACCTCGTGGTGGCGGGGCTCGGCATCGTCCCGAACGATCGCCTCGCCGGGGAGGCGGGACTCGAGGTGGACGACGGCATCCTCGTGGACGAGACGCTACGCACGTCCGACCCCGCAATCTTCGCTGCAGGTGACGTCGCGAGATTCCTCAATCCGGCACTCGGAGCGAGAATCCGGGTCGAGCACGAGGACAACGCCAACCGCATGGGACGGGAGGCCGGCCGCGCGATGGCCGGGGCCGACGTCGCCTACCGTCACCTGCCATTCTTCTACTCGGACCTGTTCGACCTCGGGTACGAGGCAGTCGGCGTTCTCGACCCGCGCCTCGAGGTCGTCGCCGAATGGAAGGAGCCGTACCGCAGGGGAATCGTCTACTACGTCGCGAATGGCAGGGTGCGCGGCGTGCTGACGTGGGGCGTCTTCGGCAAGATGGACTCCGCGCGGGCGCTCATCGCGGAGCCCGGTCCGCACGATCCGGAGTCGCTACGCGGGCGGATCCCGGACTAGCGGAGCGCCACTCGCGAGGGCTTCGACGCGGCCGTGCGAGTGAAGCGAGCCCGCCGACGTACTGACGGCGGGCTCCATGGGCGCCGCCGGCCGACGAAGCCCCCGCGCGCTCACGGTGGCGATGCCCGCGAGCACCAGCGCCGCCCCGATCCCGAAGGCGGGGTCGACGTGCTCCCCCAGGACGAGCACGCCGAAGGTCACGCCGAAGAGCGGCGTCAGGAACGAGAACACCGAGACCTGCGACGCGGCGTACTGGCGGAGGAGCCAGAACCAGGCGAGGTAGCTCGCGAAGGACACGACGACGCCCTGGAACAGGAGGCTCGTCCAGGCGAGCCGCGTGAGCGACACCTGCGTCGCCTGCCCGGAGGCCGCGGCGGCAGCGCCGAGGAGAACGCTCGCGACCGCGAGCTGGTAGAGCAGCGTCTTGGCGGGCGCCGCATCGGACAACGCCGAGCGGCGCACCACGACCGTGGTCGCGCCCCATGCCGCGCCGGCGAGGACGCCGAGCGCATCGCCGGCGAGCATCCGGAGCGACACGGCGCCGCGCGCCCAGCCGCCCGCGAACGCCACGGCGATCCCGGTGAAGGCGAGGAGGATGCCGAGCCACTGTCGGGGGCGGAGCCGCTCGCCGGGCACCGTCCAGTGGAGCCCGACCGCGGTGAAGATCGGCGAGGTGTAGAGGAGGACCGCCATGTGCGACGCCGAGGTCCGGCGCAGCCCCTCGGCGACGAACATGAACTCGGCGGCGAAGAGCGCACCCGCCACGAGCCCTGGCCGCAGCGTGCCGTCGCGCAGCGAGAGCGGCTCGCGGCGGATGGACATGAGCAGCAGGACGAGCGCGGCGCTCATCCCGGAGCGCAGGCAGACCTGCATGATCGGGACGACGTAGTGCGCGGCCAGCTTGATCGCCACCTGCTGTGCGCCCCAGATCGCGCACAGGAGCACCATCGTCGCCATCACGAAGCCGTCGAGACCCTTGCGCGCCGCGCTCATGCGTTCCGTTCCCGCGGGCCGTCGCGGCCTGCGCGAGCGTGATGATGCCGCTGGCGCCGGGGCTGGATATAGTGCGATCCGGACATTCATTGCAGCGAAGGCGCCATGCCCAGGCATCTCCGCACACCTCTCGACGAGACGCTGCCGCATCCGGTGTACTTCCGGACGGACAGCTTGCAGCCGGACTCGTCGTACCCGCGCCACCGGCACCACTGGGGCGAGTTCGTCTACGCGTTCAGCGGGGTCATGGAGCTGAAGCTGGCCGACCGCCATTACCTCGCTCCGCCGCAGTACGGGATCTGGCTCCCGCCCGAGGTCGAGCACGTCGGGCTCAACCGCCACGAGGCGACGTTCTGCTCGCTCTACCTCGCGCGCGAGCGCTGTCGCCGTCTTCCGCGGGACGCCTGCGCGCTCGCGGTGGGCCCACTCCTGAAGGCGCTGCTCGATCAGCTTCGCGCGCGCGGCATCGACACGCCGCGGACGGCGCCGGACGCCCGGCTCGTGGAGGTGCTCGTCGACGAGCTCGCTGCGGCGCCGCGCCAGGGCACTTACCTGCCCAGCTCCGAGGACCCGCTGCTCGGCCCCATCCTCGCCGCGCTCCAGGCGCAGCCGGACGACCAGCGGTCCCTCGCGCACTGGGCGAGGCAGGTGCACACCACGGAGCGGACGCTCGTCCGGCGGTGCCAGCGCGACCTCGGGATGTCCTTCGGCGAGTGGCGGCAACGGCTGCGGGTCGTGCGGGCGCTCGCGCTCCTCGAGGCGGGGCGCTCGGTGGAGTCCATCGCCTTCGACCTCGGCTACGGCAGCTCGTCGGCCTTCATCGCCATGTTCCACCGGATGACGGGGACGTCGCCGAGCAAGCTCCGGAAGGACGCCGCCTCGAGGGACCGCGCGCGGGCCTCCGTCAGTACGGCTGGTCTCCCTTCACGAGCCCGAAGGGCGACGCCGGCGCGAACACCCCGTTGACCGTGGTGCCGCCGTTGTGGATGGCCGGGAAGATGGGCTGCATGCTCTGCGGGAAGCCGAACGTCGGCTGGGTGAGCGCGTCGAGCCGCCCGCGCTCGTCCGCCGTGAGCTCGACCTCGAGCGACGCGAGGTTGTCCTCGAGCTGTTCCCACCGGCGCGCGCCGATGATGGTGGAGGTCACGCCGGGCCGCTGGCGGAGCCACGCGAGCGCCACGCGCGCCACCGTCGACTGGTGCGCCCGGGCAATGGCCTCGAGCGCGTCCACGGTCGCGTAGGTCCGCTCGTTCAGGAACGGCTCGAGGAACTGAGCCCGATCCGTCTTCACCTGACCGGCGTTGCGGCGGGTGTACTTGCCGCTCAGCGCACCGCTCTTGAGCGGCGACCAGGGCGTGATCCCCAGGCCGAGCTCCAGCGCCATGGGCACGAGCTCCTGCTCGACGCTGCGCTCGAGCAGCGAGTACTCGATCTGCAGCCCGATGAACGCCGACCACCCGCGGAAGCGGGCGAGGACGTTCGCCTCGGCGATCTTCCAGGCCGGCGTGTCGGAGACGCCGAGGTAGCGCACCTTCCCCGCGCGCACCAGGTCGTCGAGCGCGGCCATCGTCTCCTCGATGGGCGTGTGGACGTCCCAGTTGTGCAGCCAGTAGAGGTCGATGTAGTCGGTCTGGAGCCGCCGCAGCGAGTTCTCGCAGGCGGCGAGGATCGACTTCCGGCCGGAGCCGCCGCCGTTGGGGTCACCTGGGTAGAGGTTCCCGCTGAACTTGGTCGCGAGCACCAGGCGATCGCGGCGAGCGGCGTGGCGTCCGAGATGGTCGCCGATGATCTTCTCGGAGTGGCTCTTCGTGTAGAAGTTCGCCGTGTCGATGAAGTTGCCGCCGCGCTCGATGTAGCGGTCCATGATGCGCTGCGACTCCTCGACGCTCGAGCCCCACCCGAGATCTTCGCCGAAGGTCATCGCGCCGAGGCAGAGCGGGCTCACGCGCAGGCCGGACCGGCCCAGCGTCACGTAGTGGTCGAGAGGCATGGGATCTCCCATCGTGCTAACTTGTTCAAAGATGCAGCTGGTTCAAGAACACAAGTCGTTTAAAGCGGAACTACTTTAATCCTGAACCACAGAGCCGCAACCCATGTCGAAGATCGAACCCGCCAGGGTCTGGTCGCTCAACTACCGGCTGCTCATGTCGGTGATAACCGCCGCCGCGCCCGCCATCGCGGCGCTCGGGCTCGAGACGAAGGAGCTGTTCGTCCTCGGCGAGGTCGAGGAGCACCCGTATCCGGCGGCGCTCGCGGCCACCCTCTGCATGCCGAAGCCCAGCGTGACCGTGTACGTGAAGCGGCTCGAGGCCGCCGGCTTCCTGCGCCGCGAGATCGATCCCGCCGACCTGCGGCGTCACCGGCTGGTGCTGACTGCGGCCGGGCGCAAGGCAGCAGCGCAGGGGAAGGCCCTGCTGTCGAAGGCGTTCAGCGATCGGCTGGGGCGCCTCGGCGTCGCCGAGCAGGCGGTCCTCCTCTCCCTGCTCGAGAAGATGACCTGACCGTCGTCCGTGGGAGCGGGAGTCACGCGAGCTTCTTCAACAGCCAGGCCATGTTCTGGCCGAGGACCTGCATCGTGCGCAGCCCCTCCTCGTCCCGCTCCACGTCGCCCTTCTCGAGCCCGACCCCCACGTTCCAGTAGTTGGAGCCGGGCACGATCATCTGGTTGATCGTGAAGAAGTGATTCATCGTGTCGAAGGCGTGCGTCGAGCCTGCTCGTCGTACGGCGACGACCGCGGCGCCCACCTTCCGGCGGAACAGGTCGCCGTTCTGCTTGGCGACGAACCCGCAGCGGTCGATGAGCGCCTTCATCTCGGTGGACACGTCGCTGAAGTAGGTCGGCGAGCCGAGCAGGATGCCGTCGGAGGCGGTCATCTTCTCGATGCACGCGTTGACCATGTCGTCGTTCCGGGCGCAGCGTCGGTCGCGACGCTCGCCGCAGCGGCGACAGCCGGTGCAGCCGTGGATGTCGTGGCCGGCGAGGTGCACGACCTCGGTCTCGATCCCCTCGCGCTCGAGCACGTCGAGCACCCGGCCGATGAGGAGCGCCGTGTTGCCGTCCTTCCGTGCGCTGCCGTTGAATGCGACGACCTTCATGCCTGGCTCCCTCGCGGCGCGCCTCCCGGAGGCGGGTGGTGGCGTCGCGCGGCGGCAAACCTAGACGAAGGCGGCCCCGCTTGCCATCGGGGCTCGCGATGACGCGGGTGCCGAAGGCGATCGGCCAGCGCGCGGGAGAGCTCAGGTGGCTGCTGAACGGGACGCCGTGACCAGGGGAGCTACGACCGCGATCGCCGGGCCTGCCGCGGAGGCGCCGCGCCGCCCCGGGGCGAGCGCGCCCTCGCGCTGGAGCTCGGCGGCGCGGCCGCGGCGGGCGACGAGGAAGTAGAGGACCGGCACGGCGAGCCGCGAGAGCAGCGTCGCCGCCACCTCGCCGGCCATGAGGCTCACCGCCAGGCCCTGGAAGATGGGGTCGGCCAGCATCACGGCGCTCCCGACGAGCACGGCCGCGGCGGTGAGCAGCATGGGGCGGAACCGGACCACGCCCGCCTCCTCGACCGCGGCCGCGAGCGGCATCCCCTCCCGCAGCTTCAGCTCGATGAAGTCGACGAGGATGATGCTGTTGCGCACGATGATGCCGGCGCCGGCGATGAAGCCGATCATGCTGGTCGCCGTGAAGAAGGCGCCGAGCGCGAAGTGTGCGGGCAGGATGCCGATGAGGGAGAGCGGGATCGGCACGAGGATCACCCACGGCACCGTGAAGCTCTGGAACCAGCCCACCACCAGGATGTAGATGAGGACGAGCACGACGGCGAAGGCGAGGCCGAGGTCGCGGAAGACCTCCAGCGTGATGTGCCACTCGCCGTCCCACTTGAGCGCCGGCTGCTCGGTGGACGCGGGGTGGGCGAGGCCGAGGCGTGGCACCTGCTCCCCGCCGGCGCCGCGAAGCGCGTCGAGCTTCCTGTCGAGCGCCGAGAGCGCGTAGACCGGGCTCTCGATCTCGCCCGCGAGGTCGCCGAGGACGTAGGCGACCGGCATGAGGTTCTTGTGGAAGACGGGCGGGTCGACTCTTCCGTCCTCCGGGCTGACGAGCTCGGAGAGCGGGACCGGGCCGCGCCGTCCCGGGACGGTGAGCTCCAGCAGATCCTCGAGGCGCGCCCGCCGCGCCGGCGCGAGCTGGAGCACGACGGGGACCTGCTCCGCGCCCCGCTCGACGTGAAAGCTCCCGAGCGGCGCTCCGGCGCCGCCCGCCGCGAGCGTCTGGATCACCGCGGCCGGCGCGACGCCGTGCAGCGCGGCCTTCTCCGCGTCGAGGCGGAGCGCCAGCTTCGGCGACGTCGCTGCCAGCGACGAGTCGACGTCCACCACGCCCTTCGTCGAGCGGAAGGCCGCCAGGACCTCGCCGGCGAGCCGGTCGCGCTCCGCCGCCGAGGGGCCGTACACCTCGGCCACGAGGGTGTCGAGCACGGGCGGGCCGGGCGGGAGCTCGACCAGCTTGAGCCGGCCGCCGCGCGGCCAGGCGATGGCCTCCAGCGCCGGGCGGACGCGCGTCGCGATGGCGTGGCTCTGCGCCTTGCGATCGCCCTTGGGGACGAGGTTCACCTGGAGGTCCACCTGCTCGGCGCCTTCGCGCAGGAAGCTGTGGCGGACCATGCCGACGAAGGTGAACGGCGCGGCGACGCCCGAGTGGACCTGGACGTCCTTCACCTCGGGTTCCTGGAGGAGCCGCCGCGCCAGCTCCTGCCCGACGGCGAGCGCCCCCTCGCGTGCCGTGCCGGCCGGCAGGTCGAGCTGCACCTGGAACTCGCGCTTGTTGTCGAAGGGCAGCATCTTCACCTTGAGTGCCCCGAGCGCGACGAGCGACGCCGCCCCGGCGAAGAGCCCGAGCACGAGGGCGAGGAAGGCCCAGCGACTCCAGGCGCGGGTGAGGAGCGTGCCCATGACGCGGCGGTAGAGCCGGGTGAGGCGCGTCTCCTGCGCCCGCGCCGGGATCGCCGCGGGCTCGGCCGCGAGCGGCTCAACACGGTCGCGGTGGGCGTCGGCCGGGTGCAGCCCCGACGCGTCGACCTCCGCCAGGTGCCCCTCCTTGCGGAAGACCTTCATCGCGGCCCATGGGCTGATGACGAAGGCGATCGCGAGCGAGAAGAGCATGGCCGCGCTGGCGCCCACCGGGATGGGGCGCATGTACGGGCCCGAGAGGCCGCGCACGAACGCGTTCGGCAGGATGGCGGCGATGACGGCGAAGGTGGCGAGGATGGTGGGGTTCCCGACCTCGTCGACCGCCTCGACGACCGTGCGGGCGAAGCTCCGCTTCGGCCCGGGCAGGTGGAGGTGCCGGTGGATGTTCTCGACCACCACGATCGCGTCGTCGACGAGGATGCCGATCGAGAAGATGAGCGCGAAGAGCGTGACGCGGTTGAGCGTGTAGCCGAGGAGGTAGGTGGGGACGAGCGTCAGGGCGAGCGTCACCGGCACCGCCACCCCCACCACCACCGCCGAGCGCCAGCCCATGGCGAGCGTGATGAGGGCGATCACGGACAGCGTGGCGAGGAGGAGGTGCTCGATGAGCTCGTTCGACTTCTCCCCCGCGGTCTCGCCATAGTTGCGGGTGACGCTCACCTTCACGGAGGAGGGGATGAGCCGGCCGCGCAGCGTCTCCACCTTGTGCTCGACCGTCCTCGCCAGCTCGGGCGCGTTCGCGCCGGCGCGCTTCGCCACCGCGATGGAGACCGCCTGCTCGAATCCGGGCTTCCCTCTCTCGGCCATCAGGACGACGGCCGGCTCGGGCTCGGGACCGTCCGTCACGCGCGCCACGTCCTCGAGGTAGATGGGCCGGTCGCCTCGGACCGCGACCACCAGGCGGCGCAGGTCCGCCGCGGAGCGCACGAATCCGTTCGCCTCCAGCTCGATGCGCCTGCCCGCATCCACGAGCGCGCCGGCGGGGAGCTGCCCCTGACCGGCCGCGATGGCCGGCTGCAGCTCCGCGATCGACACGCCCAGCGTCCGCATCCGGTCCGGCTCGGGCTCGACCCGGACCACCCGGCGCGCGCCCCCCAGCACCCGCACCTGCGCGGACTGCGGGACGGCCGCCAGCTCGCGCGCGACCTCCTCGCCGAGGGCGCGCAGCTGGCCAGCGGGCAGCGGATCGCCGTGGAGCGTGAGCGTCAGGAAGGGGACGTCGTCGATGGTGAGGAGCCGCACCACCGGCGGTAGCGCCCCGGAGGGCAGGAGCTCGGGATGCGCGCCCAGCTCCTGGTGGACCTTCACCAGGCTCGCCTCGAGCGGCTCGTTCACCTTGAAGCGCACGGTGAGGAACGCCGCCGACGGGGTGGAGGTCGAGTAGAGGTACTCGACGCCCGGGATGCCCCACAGCCGCCGCTCGAGCGGCGTGGTGAGCTGGCTCTCCACCTCCCGCGCGGTCGCGCCCGGGTACGGCACCAGCACGTCGACCATGGGGACGATGATCTGCGGCTCCTCCTCGCGCGGCGTCAGGAGGACCGCGGTGACGCCGAGGGCGATCGAGGCGACGACGAGGAGCGGGGTCAGCTTGCTGCGCAGGAAGCCGCGCGCGAGCCGGCCGGCCAGACCGACCCGGTGTTCCGAGGGAGAAGTCATGGCGTCACCTCCACCCGCTGCCCATCCCGCAGCGCGCTGCCCGGAGCGTCGATGACCGCCTCACGCGCCTCCAGGCCCGCGCGCACCGGGACGCGGTCGCCGACGCCCTCGCCGAGCGCGAGCCAGCGGAGCTGCGCCTGCCCTCCGGTCACGACGAAGACGCCGGTGAGGTCGCCCCGTTCCACGAGGGCGCTGCGCGGGACCCACACCCCGCGCGGCGGCGCGGCGATGTCGACCGGGAGCACGAGCCGGGCGAAGGCGCCGCTGCGGAGCGTCGCGCCGCCCTGCTGCACGCGAGCGCGCAGCGTCCGGCGATGGGACAGCGGATCGCCGCCGACTGCGAGCGCCGAGACCTGCGCTGCGCCGGCCTCACCGCCCGCCTCGAACCGGATCGTCCGGCCGATCGCGATCCCGCGCGCCTCCGCTTCGGAGAGGCTCGCCACGACCTCCAGCTCGCTCCCCTCCAGCTCGAGCAGCGGCTGGCCCGGGCCGACGAGGTCGCCGGCGTTGACGCGGCGGGCCTGCACCGTGCCGGCGAACGGGGCGCGGATCTCGGTGTAGGCGAGGGTCGCGCGCGCGGCCGCCACGGCCGCACGGGCCTGCGCCCGCTCCGCCCGCGCTCGGTCCAGCTCGACCGCGGTGGCCGCCCCCTGCGCCGCGAGCACCTCCATCCGGCGCTCCTGGGCGGCGGCGGTCGAGAGCGCGGTCCGTGCCGCAGCGAGCTGCCCCCGGACGTCATCGTCCGAAAGCCGCACGAGCAGCTCGCCCTGGCGGACGCGCGCGCCCTCCTCCACGTTCACGGAGCGGACCGAGGCCGGCGTCCGCGTCGAGACGACGGCCCGGCGCACCGCCGCCAGGCTCCCTGCCGCCCATCGGGTGCCGCGGGCGGGAGCGGTGGTGACGACGCGCACGCGCGCGGGCGCCGCCGGCGAGGCAGGAGCCGGCTCGGCCAGCGCCGCCGCCGGCACCGCCACTGCCAGGACCACTGCGAGGGTGCGCGTCATGGCTCCGCTCCTTCGACCACGGCGAGCTGCAGCTCTGCTCGAGTCGCTCGGTCTCGCGTGGGACACCCGACGCCATCGCATGGCCTGTACCAGGCGCGCCGCGGCGAGGATCCGTGTGCCCTGCAGCGGTTTCCGTGCGGCGGCGCCCCGAAACGGGATCCGGCGAGCTCCCGTCTCGGCGAGAGCTCGTGGCCGGCCGCGGCGAGATCCCGTCGCGTGGATCCGAACGACGCCGTGCGAGATGGCTCGCCTCGCAGGAGAGCGCGTTGGCTGCCCCGCGGCGCCTCGGCTGCCGGCCTGGCGAAGCGCCTCTCGCCTTGGGCGAGGGGGCGAGGTGCTCCGAGCGCCGGCGCGAATCGGCCAGCGCGAGCGCCTTCCAGCGCGCGCGGTCTAGCGTCCCGACCGGCGGCGCGGCTTGCGCACCGCGCGGATCCGGCCGCTCGCGCCGCCCCCTGCGTAGAAGAAGTCGCCCTGATCCGACTCGAGCCCGCTCACCTCCGTGCCCTCGGGCATCGTCAGGCGGGTCAGCACCTCGCCCGTCTCGGGATCGACCTGGCGGAGCTCGGCCTCGCCGCCTTCCCATGTCCCGTGCCAGAGCTCGTCGTCCACCCAGGTGACTCCGGTGACGAAGCGGTTCGACTCGATCGTGCGCAGGATCGCGCCCGTGTCGGGATCGATCTGGTGGATCTTCCGGTTGCGGTACTGGCCGACCCAGAGCGTACCCTCGGCCCAGGCGAGCCCCGAGTCTCCGGCGCCGCCACCCGGAGCCGGGATCCTCGACAGGACCTCGCCGGTCACCGGGTCGATCTTGTGGATGCGATCGCCCGCGATCTGGAAGAGGTGCCTGCCGTCGAAGGCCGTCCCGGCATCGCAGGGGACGTCGAGCGCGCGCACGATCCTGCCGCTCGCCGGTTCGAAGGCCTGCAGCTTCTCGCCGCTGGCGAACCAGACCAGGCTGCCGTCGAAGCTGACGCCGTTCACGCGCCGTGCGTCGGGGAAGGGCCCGTACTCGCGCACCACCTCGGCCGGCCGCTCCGAGTCGCTCTCTCTGCTCATCGCCTGCCCCTTTCCCTATCCTGACCGTGTCCGTCGGAGACCGGGAGCAACAAGGATGTCGCGAATCCGGCCACTGGCGCGGAGAGCCAGCGCCGGGAGCGGCCGCGGCCCAGGGCGCGCACCTGGCCGGCCTCCTCGAGGGCTGCCAGGGCCCGCTGCACCGTCCGCTGGCTGGACCCCAGTGCCAGCGCCAGCGCCGAGGTCGACCAGGCCTCGCCGTCGGCGAGCAGCGCCAGGACGGCGGCGTCGGGGCTCTCGATGGGCGGTGCCAGCAGCCGCACCGTGCCCGCCTCTGGCGCGACCAGGCAGAAGCCACCGGCGGTGGCCCGGATCCCGGCGAGCGGCCGCAGCGTGTGACGCAGGCGCCCCATCGCGACCCGCAGGCGCGCGCGGTGGGAGGCGTTGGTCCGACGCGCGCCGAACGCGCGCTGGATGAGGCCGTCGCGCGCTGCCTCGCCGGGCCACGCCTCCGCGAGACCGCACAGCAGCGCGAACAGCGCCGGCCGGCGCGCGAGCCGCACCACCCGCTCCCCGCGGCGCACCGCCCGCCGGCAGCCGTCGACGACCAGGTCCGACGAGGTGAGCACGGCCTCCACCTCCGCCAGGGTCAGGGATCGCGCCTCGCCCGCGGCGACGAGACGCGCCGCCGGCAGGACGAGGGCCCGTCCTGCCTGCTCGATCTCGGCGCGCAGCGCCCCGATGCCCGATCGCGCCGCCGCCTCCCGCGCGCGCGCGAGGGCCGCGCGCGCCCGTTCGGCTCGCCCCCGGCGGAGCGCGATCTCGAAGGTCACCAGGGCGGCCACGGCCGCGAGCCGGGCGGGCCCGGCGTCGAGCTCGAGCCGAGCGCACGCGACGTCCGCCTCGTCGACCCGGCCGAGCAGCAAGAGGCGGCGGATCTGCAGCAGCCGGGCGTGGGCCGCGTTGTCCCGCTCGCCGCGAGCGGCGAACGTGCGCAGGGCCTCGCTCAGCGCCCGCGGCGCCCAGGCGAGATCCCGCGCGGCCAGCGCCACCTCCGCCTCCGCCGTGAGACAGCGCGCCCGCGCGAGCGTCTCCCGCGGCCCGAAGCCACGCGCGGCCCGTCGCAAGAGCTCCCGCGCCCGCCCCAGGTCCCCGAGCTGGGCCATCGCGATCCCGCGCAGCGCGAGGGCCGCCGGGTCGTCCCGCAGGGCCACGCGCCCGAGCGCGCCGAGCGGATCCCCCGCGCGCAGCGCGCGCCCTGCCGCCGTGATCGAGGCGTCCATCTTCGGAACCTAATCCCGTCGCCGTTGTTACTCCCGACTCCCTTCGGTGGACGTTACCTCTGGCCACGCAGGGAACGATCCCTGCCGACAGCGGGCGGACCGACGCCGCCCCGAAGCGTGACAGGAAGGGAGAGCGCGATGACGACGCACCACACCGGTACACGTGGAGAGTGGCTCGCAGCTCGGCTGGAGCTGCTCGAGGCGGAGAAGGAGCTGACGCGGCGCAGCGACGAGCTGGCGCGGCGGCGGCAGGAGCTGCCGTGGGTCCGGGTCGAGAAGGAGTATCGCTTCGAGACCGACGAGGGGAGCGCCTCGCTGAAGGAGCTCTTCCGCGGGCGCTCGCAGCTCCTCGTCTACCACTTCATGTTCGGGCCCGACTACGCGGCGGGGTGTCCGTCCTGCTCGGCGATCGCCGATGGGTTCAGCGGCTCCGTCGTCCACCTGGCCCACCACGACGTCACGCTCTCGGCCGTGTCGCGGGCGCCGCTCGCGAAGCTGCAGGCCTACAAGCGGCGGATGGGGTGGACGTTCCCCTGGGCGTCCTCGTTCGGCGGCGACTTCAACCTCGACTTCGCCGTCCATTTCACCGAGAGGCAACAGCGCGAGGGGGGCATCGAGTACAACTACCGGCGCGAGGGGGCGGCCTGGCAGCAGAGCGCGCTGGTCGGGGAAGACGGCGAGGGCCCCGTCGCCGAGATCGCGGCCATGACCGGCACCGACGTGGCCACGTACACGCGCGAGCGGCCGGGCGTGAGCGCGTTCGTGCTCGAGGACGGCGTCGTCTACCACACCTACTCCGCCTATTCGCGCGGGGTCGACGGGCTCTGGGGCATGTACCAGTGGCTCGATCGCGCACCCAGGGGGCGCAACGAGACGGGCGTCTGGTGGCGCCGCCACGACGAGTACTACAGGGGCTGAAGCGAGACCGGCGCTGCTGGCGCGGCTGCGGGACGGGAGATCTCACGCATGCTCTCCGAGCTTTCCGAGCGAGCTTCCCGGCAGAGGTTCCTGGGCGTCTCGGCGCTGCTCTTCGCTGGCAGCGCGGCGGTGACGATCGGCTGGTGCGCGTCGATGTCGGCCATGGGCGGGATGCCGATGCCCGGCGGCTGGACGATGTCGATGGCCTGGATGCGGATGCCCGGACAGACGTGGCTCGGCGCCGCGGCGTCCTTCCTTTGCATGTGGGTCGTGATGATGGTGGCGATGATGCTGCCGTCCCTCGTCCCCATGCTGAGGCGCTACCGCGAGGCCGTCGGCAGCACCGGCGAGGCGCGCCTCGGTCTCCTGACGGCGCTCGTGGGCGCTGGCTACTTCTTCGTCTGGACCGTGCTCGGAGTGGCCATCTTTCCGCTGGGGGTCGCGCTGGCGTCCGCCGAGATGCAGCAGCCGGCGCTCGCGCGCGCCGTGCCGATCGCGGTCGGCGGGGTCGTCCTCGTGGCCGGCGCCTGCCAGCTCACCGCGTGGAAGGCGCGGCACCTCGCCTGTTGCCGGGAGGCGCCGGGGCGCGGCCGCGCGCTGCCAGCCGGAGCCGGCACGGCCTGGCGCCACGGCCTGCGCCTCGGCCTTCACTGCACCTTCTGCTGTGCGGGTCCGACCGCGGTCCTCCTGGTCGTCGGAGTCATGGACCTTCGCGCGATGGCCGTCGTGACGGCGGCCATCACCGTCGAGCGTCTCGCGCCGGCCGGTGAGCGCGTGGCGCGAGCCACCGGGGCGCTCGCCGTCGGGGCAGGGTTGCTCCTCATCGCTCGAGCGGCCGGGGTGGGGTGACGCTCCGTGAGGGGTCGCGCTGCCCGACACTTCACGTCGCGCGGGCGACCTGGCGCAGCAGGCGCCGCGTCATGATCCGGTGTCCGCCGGTCCCGATCACGGCCGCACGGTAGAGCCGTCCGAGGACGCCGGGAAAGGCCGCGTGCGTCTGCGCGCGCAGGCGGCCGCCGTCGAGCACGAACGTCAACGCGTAGCTGGAGAAGCGGTGGCGACCGCGCAGGGCGAGCCGCCGCCCCGGCTCGGCCTCGACCACCCTGAAGCCCGGCACCGTCTCCCCCGGCCGTCCGGCGAACGCGGCCGTGCCCTGCGCCGGATCGCAGCCCAGGAGCCGCGCGAACGTCGCGCTGCCGCCCATCTCACGGCGCAGGACCTTCAGCAGCGCCGTCCAGACCGCGTCGGCGGGAGCGTCGATCGGCCGGCTGTGCTCGTCGATGTACGGCAGCGGCTCCATGGACAGGGTCACGCTCGGGCGAGGAGGTTCACGCGTGCCGATGCGACGCCGGGAGGCCGAAGCGCTCGACCGTCGCCCCCTCGAAGTCGAGCTCGATGAGCACGGCCGGCGCGTCGCCGATCACGGCGCCGTCGTGCCCCGGCTCGATCGCCACGACCTGCGGTGCCACGAGCTCGAGGGCGCAGCCATCCGGGTACTCGATCCGGATCGCGCCGCTCGCGAGGAAGCCGACGTGTCCGTGCATGCAGAGATCGGTGCCGACCTCCGGCTTCATGTCGACGGACCAGCGGAAACCCGGCGGATACACCACGCGCTTCACCCGCGCCGCTCCCGCGGGCCCGACCTCGAGCCGGACGTGGCCGACGTCCCTGCGGGTCGCGCCCCGGACCGGCTCGAGCGGCGTGGCGGCCACCGTCGAGCGGCGAGGGCGGCTCCCACGGGCAGTCGTCCGCTTCGCCGGCTTCGCGGCCTTGCTCGTTCGCCCCGCTCTCCTCCTCGGAACCTTCTTGCTCGCCATTGGGCCCCTCCGGATCGCGAGGGTCCATGCTACCAGACGCGACGTCACCCTCCGTCGAGCGGAGGTTCGCTCCGGGAGCGCCAGGGCCGGCGCTCTTCCGGTGAGAGAGCGTCCGCCTTGCTCGGGCGCGCCGCCGGCGGATGAGCGGGCGCTCGTCTCGCCTGCCATCACCGCGGTTCGCGGAGCCGCCGACCGATCGCGGTTCGCTGGCGCACGCGACCGTGTCACCCCTGCATCCCTCGCGGTGGTCGCGCCCCGCGAGCCTAGGGTGGGCCTGGGCGCGAGGCGCTCGAGGTGCGTGCCCGCGCCTGGGGGTGTCATGAACATCGCCAGCGTGAGGGGCTTCGCGGAAATCGCGCCGGAGCCGGTCGAAGTCGTTTCATCATCTCGGCGAGGGCCGTCGAACGGGGGCGCGACCGCAGGGGAGAGGACGACGCTCCGCCGCCTGATGATCGCCGTCGCGCTGCTGGCGGCGATCCTGCAGGCCACTCCGGCCGCGGCCGGATCGAGAGCGGGCCCTCGCAAGGCGACGGCCCCGGGGCCGGCCGAGCCGGCCACGATCGCGCACAACGCACAGGTGCTGCAGGAGCTGCCGTTCTCGGACCGCCAGGACTACGACGACGCGCAGCGAGGATTCATCGCCACCTTGCCGGACCTGACGATCGTGAGGGACGACGGGACGATCGTGTTCTCGCTTCAGGAGTTCGAGTTCCTGCAGCAGCCCGAGGCACCGGCGACGGTGAACCCCAGCCTCTGGCGGCACGCCCAGGTGAACCTCACCCACGGGCTCTTCCAGGTCACCGAGCGCGTGTACCAGGTCCGGAACTTCGACCTCGCGAACATGACGATCGTCGAGGGCCAGAGCGGCGTGATCGTGATCGACCCGCTGACCGCGACCGAGACGTCCAAGGCAGCCCTGGAGCTCTACTACCAGCATCGCGGCGTGCGGCCGGTGAAGGCCGTCGTCTACACGCACTCCCACCACGACCACTACGCCGGGGTGAAGGGGGTCGTCTCCGAGGCGGACGTCCTGAGCGGTGACGTGACCGTGCTCGCTCCCGAGGGGTTCCTGGACGCGGCCGTCAGCGAGAACGTCTACGCCGGCACGGCCATGTCGCGGCGGGCCTCGTACATGTTCGGATACCTCCTGCCCAAGACCGCCACCGGGACGGTGGACGACGGGCTGGGGAAGTCGCAGTCGGTCGGCACCGTCTCGCTCATCGCTCCCACGGACACGATCACGCGCTCCGGGGAGACGCGAAACCTGGACGGCGTGCAGATCGAGTTCGTGATGGCTCCGCAGACGGAAGCGCCGGCCGAGATGACCCTCTACTTCCCCGAGCTCCGGGTGCTGGACGCGGCGGAGATCGCCTGTCCGTTGATGCACAACACGCTGACCCCGCGCGGCGCCCAGGTGCGCGATCCCAGGAAATGGGCGGCGAGCCTGGACGAGCTGATCGCCCGGTACGGGAGCCAGGCCGACGTGCTCATCGCCTCGCACAACTGGCCGCGGTGGGGGAGGGGCCCGGCGGTGCAGCTCATGGCCGATCAGCGCGACCTGTACAAGTTCATGAACGACCAGACCCTGCACCTGCTCAACCAGGGTTACGTCCCCGTCGAGATCGCCGAGGTGATCAAGCTCCCCGCGAGCCTGGCGAAGCTGTGGTACGTGCGCGATCACTACGGCACCCTCAAGCACAACGTGAAGGCCATCTACCAGCGCTACCTCGGCTGGTTCGACGGGAATCCGGCCAACCTGGATCCGCTGCCGCCGGTCGAGGCCGCCAGGAAGTACGTGGAGTACATGGGCGGCGCGAGCGTGGTGACGGCGAGGGCACAGCAGGACTTCAAGCACGGAGAGTACCGCTGGGTCGCGCAGCTGATGAACCAGGTGGTCTTCGCAGAGCCCGACAACGTCGAGGCCCGCAAGCTGCAGGCGGCCGCCCTGGAGCAGCTCGGCTATCAGGCGGAGTCGCCCATCTGGCGCAACTTCTACCTGTCCGGCGCCCAGGAGCTGCGGGACGGGCTCGCGCCGGCGCCGGGAGGCGCGGCGACCGGCAGCGCGGACACGATCCGGTCGATGACGATCCCCCTCCTGTTCGACTACTGGGGCGTGCTCCTCGACGCGGCCAAGGCGAACGGCCAGCGCATGCTCCTCAACTGGACCTTCACCGAGCGCAACGAGAGCTACGCCCTCAACCTGTCCAACTCCGCCCTGACTCATCACCCGGGGCTCGACCCGGCGGCGGACGCGAGCTTCACGCTCGCCCGCGCGACCCTGAACGCCATCCTCCTCGGCCAGACCGACTTCCAGACGGAGGTGAAGGCGGGCAGGATCCAGGCGGTGGGCAACGTCCAGAAGCTCGCGGAGCTGATGGGCATGCTCGACAAGTTCGAGCCGCAGTGGCCGATCGTGACGCCTTGAGGCGTGCTTCGAGAGGGACCTCCCGCCTGCGCGCTCCGCGGAAGCCCGGGCGCTCTCTCGCGCGGCGCGGGACGGGGCGGCGAGCGCCCGCCCGCGCTGGCGGCCAGCGGTGGTGATGCCGGGCCTGGGCGGCCGCCCGGCGCTACCGTTGGGTGAGGGGGAAACGACATGAAGGGAAAGGATCAGAAAGAGCGCCGGACCGAGCCTCGCCCGGCCGAGCGTGAGACGCATGAGCGGGAGCGCACCGTCGCTCCGCCCATCGAGCGGGAGCACGAGACGGCGGAAGGCGTGTTCGAGGAGGACGAGGAGCGGCGCCACCACGAGCGCCAGTGACCGGTGACGCCGCCGCTCAGGCCTCGAGAGATGGAACGGCCCCCGGCCGGCGAAAGCCGGTCGGGGCCGCTGTGCTGCCGTGCCGTGAGACGGCCAGGTCGGCTACATGCTCGAGGGAACCTTCCCCTCGACGCCCTTCACGTAGAAGTTGATCGCGCCCTTCCACGTGTCGTCGGCGACGGCGTCCTTCGCGAGGACCTCCTTGCCCGTGTTGTCGACGACCGGTCCCTTGAACACCGCGACGGTGCCGGTCTTGAGCCCCTCGCGCGCGGCCTCGACGGCCTTCTTCGTCTCCTCGGGGAGGAACGCGGCGGGCTTCACGAAATCGAGCATTCCTTCCTTCACGCCCCACTTCGTGACCTCGGGCTTCCACCGCTTCTCGAGGATCTCGCCGAACGACTTCTCGTAGTAGACCGTCCAGTTCAGCGCGACCGAGCCGAGGTGCGCCTTCGGCGCGAACGCGCTCATGTCGCTGTCCCAGCCGAACCCGAACTTGCCGTTGCGCTCCGCGGCCTGGAGGACGGCCGTCGAGTCGGTGTTCTGGAGCAGCACGTCGGCGCCCTGGTTCATGAGCGACTGCGCCGCCTCCGTCTCCTTGGGCGGATCGAACCAGGAGTTGATCCAGACCACCCGCGTCTTCACCTTGGGGTTCACGCTCTGCGCGCCCAGCGTGTACGCGTTGATGTTCCGGAGCACCTCGGGGATGGGGAACGACGCGACGAAGCCGAGGGTGTTCGTCTTCGTCATCTTGCCCGCGACGACGCCCGCGAGGTAGGCGCCCTCGTAGAAGCGGGCCTCGTAGACCCGGAGGTTGTCCGCGGTCTTGTAGCCCGTGGCGTGCTCGAAGTAGACGTCCGGGTGGTCCTTCGCGACCTTCACCATCGCGTCCATGAAGCCGAACGAGGTGGCGAAGACGACCTTGTTGCCCTGGGCGACGAGGTCGCGGATGACGCGCTCGGCGTCCGGGCCCTCGGGGACCTTCTCGACGAAGGTGGTGGTGACCTTGTCGCCGAACTTCGCGAGCGCGTTCTTGCGGCCGAGGTCGTGCGAGAAGCTCCAGCCGGAGTCCCCGACCGGGCCCACGTAGACGAAGGCGGCCTTCAGCGGCTCGGCCTTCGCGGTGGGGGCGGCGGCGGGCGCGGGCGGCGCCTCTTCCTTCTTGGCGCAGGCTGCGAGCGTCGCCCCGAGGACGACGGCGCCGAGCGCGAGCTTGCGGACGAACGAACGAGTCATGTGGCTCCCCTCTCTCTAGGTGCGGTGGTGACTGCGGTGAGGCGCTGCGTCCCGCCGTTCAGGCGCCCGGGAAGAACGGCTTCCCGAGCGAGGCGGGCATGTTGAGGCGGATCCAGAGCGGATTCCGGGAGATGAGGACGAGGACGACGACGGTCGCGACGTAGGGGAGCATCGCCATGAACTGGCTCGGCAGCTCCACGCCCTGCGCCTGCAGGTGGAGCTGCAGCATGGTGACGCCGCCGAACAGATACGCGCCGAGGAGGATCCGGGCTGGCCGCCACGTCGCGAAGACCGTCAGCGCGAGGGCGATCCAGCCGCGTCCCGCGACCATGCCCTCGACCCAGAGCGGCGTGTAGACGACCGAGAGGAACGCCCCCGCGACGCCGCAGAGCGCGCCGCCCGTCACCACGGCGGCGAGGCGGATCCGGCGCACGCCGTAGCCGAGCGCGTGCGCGGACTGCGGCGACTCGCCGACCGCCCGCAGCACGAGCCCCGCGCGCGTCCGGTAGAGGAAGAAGGACGCGGCCCCGACGAGCGCGACCGCCACGTAGACCATCGGGTGCTGGCGGAAGAGGGCCGGGCCGAGGAACGGCAGCTCGCCGAGGATCGGCACCGCGTGGGCGCGCTGCTCGCCGAGCTGCCGCCCGACGTAGTCGATCCCCACGAACGCGGAGAACCCCGAGCCGAAGAGGCTCACCGCGAGCCCGGTCGCGTACTGGTTCGTGTTCAGCCACACCACGAGCCAGCCGAACACGGCCGCCACCGCCGCACCCGCCGCGGCACCCGCGGCGAAGCCCAGCCACTCGCTCCCCCCGTGGAACGCCGCCGCGAAGCCCGCGACGGCCGAGATGAGCAGCATGCCCTCGGCCCCGAGGTTCAGGATGCCGGCGCGCTCGTTGAGGAGCAGCCCGAGGCCGGCGATGGCGAGGGGCGTGCCCGCGGCGAGCGTCGCGGCGACGAGCAGGGCGACCTCGCTCAAGGCGCGGTCCTCCAGGTCCACCGGACGAGCCGGAGGCGGTGGTGGATGAGGGTGTCGCAGCCGAGCAGGGCGAGGAGCAGGATGCCCTGGAACACGCCGCTCACCGAGGCGGGCAGGCCGACGCGCGACTGCGCGAGCTGCCCGCCGATCACGAACGCGGAGAGCACGACGCTGGCGAGCACCGCGCCGAGCGGATGGAGCCGGCCCACGAAGGCGACGATGATCGCGGTGAACCCGTAGCCGCTCGCCACGTGCGGCGTGAGCTGTCCCATCGGGCCGGCCACCTCGAAGGCGCCGGCCACGCCGGCGAGCCCGCCCGAGAGGAGCAGCGTCGTCCAGACCGCGGATCGCGACGAGAACCCCGCGTAGCGCGCCGCCGCCGGCGCGGGGCCGCCGATCTGGAGCTGGATGCCGCGGTGGGTCCGGAACATGAACAGCCACATGAGGACGGCCGCGACGAGCGCGAACGCGAACCCCCAGTGCAGCCGCATGCCGCGCACGAACCGCGGGATCTCGGTCGCCGCCGCGAACTGCACGGTCTGCGGGAAGTTGAAGCCCCGCGGGTCCTTCCACGGCCCGAACACGAGCCAGGACAGGAAGAGGTCCGCCACGTAGACGAGCATCAGGCTGACCAGGATCTCGTTCGCGTTGAAGCGGTCCCGCAGGAGCGCCACGATCGCCGCCCACGCCGCGCCGCCCGCGGCCCCCGCCGTCACCACGAGCGGGAAGAACGCCCACGGCGAGAGCGCGACCGACGCGGTCGTGACCCACAGCGCGAGCCCGCCCCCCGCGATGGCGCCCATGAGGAACTGCCCCTCGGCGCCGATGTTCCACACGTTCGAGCGGAAGCAGAGCCCGAGGCCGAGCGCGCACAGGATGAGCGGCGTGCACTTGAGGCCCAGCTCGGTGAGCGCGCGCACGCCGTGGAACGGCTCGACGAGGAACATCGAGAGCACGCGCACCGGGTCCTTGCCGAGCGCGAGGAAGAGCACGCCCCCGGCGGCCACCGTCACCGCGAGCGCGATGAGCGGGGAGAGGACGCTCATCCTGAGCGAGGGCACCGGGCGGACGTCGAGGCGGATCATGGGCTCCCTCCGGCGAGCGCGGCCGCCTGACCGGGGCCGCCCGCCCACAGCCCGCTCATCCACTCGCCGATCTGCTCGACGGTCGCCTCGGCCGTCGGGATCGACGGTGAGAGGCGCCCCTTCGCGATCACGTGGAGCCGGTCGGCGAGCGCGAAGAGCTCCTCGAGCTCCTCGGAGACGACGAGCACGGCGCACCCCGCGTCGCGGAGCGCGACGAGCTCCGCCCGGATCTGCGACGCCGCCCCGACGTCCACGCCCCAGGTCGGCTGCGCCACGACGAGCACCTTGGGGACGGCGTCGAGCTCCCTGCCGACGATGTACTTCTGGAGGTTGCCGCCCGAGAGGCTCCGCGCCGCGGCGGACGGGCCCGCGGCCTTCACCCAGTACCGCCGGAGCACGCCGGAGGCCTGGTCGCGGAGCGCGGCGCGGTCGATCCAGCCGAACGCGCGCAGCGCCTCCTTGCGCGTCAGCAGCATGTTGTTCGCGAGCGAGAGCGCCGGCACCGCGCCGCGGCCGAGCCGCTCCTCGGGGACGAAGTGCAGGCCGCGCTTGCGGCGCGCGGCCGCGCCCATCCGGCCGATCGGCTGCCCGAAGAGCTGGATCGCGCCGGCGTCGGCGCGCGGGTCCTCGCCCGAGAGGGCCGCGAGCAGCTCCTGCTGGCCGTTTCCGGACACCCCGGCGATGCCGACGATCTCTCCTGCGCGGACGTCGAGCGAGACGTCCTCGAGCGCGACGCCGAACCGGTCGTGGCTCTCGAGGGTGAGCTCCCGCGTCGAGAGGGCGATCGCGCCGGCGCTCGCGGGGCGCCGCTCGAGCCGGGGCGGCTCGGCGCCGATCATCAGGCGCGAGAGGCTCGCGGTGCTCTCCCGGGTCGGATCGCAGCTCGCCACGACGCGGCCGCCGCGCAGCACGGTGCACTGGTGGCACAGCGCCACGATCTCGTGGAGCTTGTGGCTGATGTAGAGGATCGAGCAGCCGGTGGCGGCGAGCTTCCGCAGCGTCTCGAACAGCTTGTCGGCGGCCTGCGGCGTGAGCACGGCGGTCGGCTCGTCGAGGATCAGGAGCCGCGGGTTCGCGAGGAGCGCCCGGACGATCTCGACGCGCTGGCGCTCGCCCACGGACAGCACGTGCACCGGCCGGTGCGGATCGAGGTCGAGGCCGTACTCGGCCGCCTTCCCGCGAATCCCCTCGACCACCTCCCGCAGGCTCACCGTGCGGGACAGGCCGAGCCAGACGTTCTCCGCGACCGTGAGCGAGTCGAACAGCGAGAAGTGCTGGAACACCATGGCGATGCCGAGCGCGCGCGCGTCGTGCGGGCTGCGGATGTCGGCCGGCGCGCCGTCCCAGAGGAGCTCGCCGGCGTCGGGCGCGACCGCGCCGTAGGCGATCTTCATCAGCGTCGACTTGCCCGCGCCGTTCTCGCCGAGGATCGCGTGGATCTCTCCGGGCGCGACGGCGAGCGCGACGTCGTCGTTCGCGACGACGTCCCCGTAGCGCTTCGTGACGTGCCGAAGCTCGAGGCGCGGTGCGGTCACGGAGCCGTCACTCCGTCTCGCGCCGCTGCCGGATCGGAGAGACGAACCGGTAGTCGATGTCCCAGGGGAAGTAGATCCACTTCTCCTGCCGGAACTCCTTCACGAACGTGTCGACGATGGGGCGCCCGAGCGGCTTGGCGTAGAGCGTCGCGAAGTGCGCCTTCGGGAGCCGCTCCCGGACCGCCTGGGCGGTCCGGCCGGTGTCGACGAGGTCGTCGATGAGGAGCCAGCCGTCGCCGTCGCCCTGGACCGTCTTCAGCCAGCGGAGCTCGCCCTGCTTCTGCTCCGCGCCGCCGGACTCGCCCCCGCCGTAGCTGACGATGCAGACCGTGTCGATGAGCCGGATGTCGAGCTCGCGGGCGACGAGCGCCGCGGGAACGAGGCCGCCGCGCGTGATCGCGATGATGCCCTTCCAGTCACCGAGCTCGTGCAGGACGCGCGAGAGGTAGCGCGTGTCGCGGTGCAGCTCCGGCCAGGAGATGACGATCTCGTCCTTGTACGGACCCTCGTCGGACGGGACCGCACCCCGACCCTTGCCGGGCGAGGAGTTCGTCGGGTCTGTCGCCATGGCGTGTTCTACCGGATGGGGCTGACAGCGCCGACAGGCGGGCGGATGGCCGCCTGAGTCAGGCGACGCCGGG
The DNA here is from genome assembly GCF_022690805.1 of Anaeromyxobacter sp. SG66. Classification (NCBI taxonomy): domain Bacteria; kingdom Pseudomonadati; phylum Myxococcota; class Myxococcia; order Myxococcales; family Anaeromyxobacteraceae; genus Anaeromyxobacter; species Anaeromyxobacter sp. SG66. The sequence goes on along the minus strand of NZ_JALCZC010000001.1, from coordinate 71,179 downwards.
CGGCAGGCGCTCGAGGGCATCTGCGCCAATGAAGAAAAGAGGCCCCCGGCGAACCGGGGGCCTCGAGGTTTCGGCGAAGCGGAGGCTCGCTACTCGGACTGCACGATCGAGATCTCGACCCGGCGGTTGGCCTCGCGACCCTCCGGCGTGTCGTTGGACGCGATCGGGCGGCTCGGGCCGTAGCCCTTCGCGGACAGCCGCGCCTTGTCGACGCCGCGGGCGGCGATGGCCTTCGCGACGGCGTCGGCGCGGGCCTGCGAGAGCCGCTTGTTCAGGGCCGCGCTGCCGCTCGAGTCCGCGTGACCTTCGACCTGGACGCGCTTGATCTCGGGGTGCTCCTTCAGCACGTTCGCGATGTCCTCGATGAGCTTGTCCGACTCGGGGCGAATGGTGGCCTTCCCCGCCTCGAACTGCACCTTCTCGCGGAGCTCGATCTTCTTCGCCTCCGGCTGCACCACGACGCGCGGGCAGCCCTGGTTGTCGGCAGGGCCGGCCTGGTCCGGGCACTTGTCCTGGTGATCCGGGACGCCGTCGCCGTCCGTGTCCTTCGCCGGGCAGCCCTTCAGCTCAGGGAGGCCCTTCTCGGTCGGGCACGCGTCGTCCTTGTTCGCGACGCCATCGCCATCGTCGTCGAGGTTGGGGCACTGATCGGGCGTGTGCGACTGCCCCGGAGCGCAGGGATCCACCGGCGCGGCCGCGGCCGGGGGCGGCGGAGGCGGCGGCGCCGCCTGCTCGGGGGCGGCCTCCTTCTTCGCGCGCGCGCCCTCCATGCCGAAGGCGAGGCCGACGACGCCGCGCCACTCGGGCGTGCCGATCGCGTTGAAGAACCCCGGGCCGCCGAGCGCGAACAGCTCCGCGGGGCCGAGGACGGCGCGCAGGCCCGCGAGGACCTCGGCGGTGCTCGGGCCGGCCTCGAAGGGCGTCGCGCCGCGGAACGACAGCTCGGGCCGGATGGTCCCCTTCATCGCGATGGTCGCCCCGTAGATCACCTCGGAGCCCACGTTCGTGTTCTGGATCTGCTCTCCCTCGCGCGCGACGAGGCCGCCTTCCGCGCCGATGATCACGTTGCCGAGGTCGCGGCCGAGCTCCAGCTTCAGCAGCGCCGCGGGCTTCGAGAACTTGGCGAACGCGCCCGCCGTGCCCCAGGGAGGCAGGAACTCGCCGGCGAAGGCGACGTTCACCGGCGAGGCGCCGTCGCGCTGCGAGAGCGCCGAGATGCGGATGCCGAACGAGGGCATCCCGAAGCCGTCGCTCTTCGCGGCCGAGAGGCCACGCTCACCGTCCTGGTTCAGGACGTAGCTCGCGCGGGCGTAGAGCTCGACGCGCTCCACCGGGACGTAGTCGAGCGTGAGGTGGAGCGTCTGGCGGTCCTTCACGATCGCGTCGCCGGTGCGGCGGCCGAACAGCTCGGTGCCGTGCCGCACGAGCGGCCGATGCTCCCAGTCGCCCGCAGCGGAAAGGCGGAAGCTCCTCGCGGGATTCACCTCACCCGTCCCGACGACGAGGGAGCCGATCGCGGAAGGGTCGAGCTGCAGCCGCTCGAGCTCGAACGATTGGGCCGACGCGGCGTTTGCGAGTGCCGCAAGCACCGCGAACGTCAGGATTCTGACTTTGGTCACTTTTCAAGCCTCATGTTGAAGGGGGGAGTAAGCGAACGGGCGCAAATTACCTCCAATGCCTGACAGCCGGGCATTGAATCGTCCGCTCCTCTCCATCTGTGGCCCACCTTTCGGGCCGAGGATGGAAAGGTACCCCGGAGAGCTACCCTTATGGCCGCATTCGCCTAAAATGGCGAGCGTGCTTCACGCGCCCGTCCCGCTGGTCGCCGAGAAGCGCGCTCTTTTGCCGCACGATTCCGAGCCCGGAGCCCGTGCGCTCGCCCCCTCGATTCCGACTCCGAACCCCCCGAGACCGACATGACCACCGCCGCAATGCTCCTCGCCACGTTCCTCGTGGCGCAGACCGAGGCGCCCGCCGCGACCACCGCGGCGGCCCCCGAAGTCGCCGCCGATCGCGCGGCCGCCGCAGCCGAGAAGGCGGCTGCCGCGGCGCTCCTCGCGGCAGAGGCTGCCGCCCGTGCGGCCGACGCCGCCGCCCGGGTCGCGGCCGTCGTCCCCGCCCGCTTCGAGGTCCCGGCTGCGCCCCCGGCGCCGGCGCACGCGGTCCCGACGAGCTGGTCCAGCACCGTCGGGCTCGGCCTCATCTCGCTCACCGGCAACTCGAACACGGTGACGTTCAACGCGAACGCGGCCGCCGAGCGGAAGAGCGCGTCGTGGATCTGGGGCGCGAAGGTCTCCGCGAGCTACGGGCAGAACCGCGTGGCGGGCGTCACCGGCTCGCAGACGGTGGCGGAGGCGGCCGGTGCCCAGCTCCGGCTCGATCGGCGCTTCGGCGAGCGCTACAGCGCGTACGTGCTCGGCGCGGCGGAGACCGACCACGTGAAGAGCGTCGAGCTCCGCGGCACGGGGGAGGTCGGCGCGACGGTCGTGTGGGTGGACGCCGGCGGGCCCTCCGGCTGGAAGACGAGCCTGCGCACCGACCTCGGCTTCCGGCTCGCGAACGAGGCCCGCTACCAGTACTACCCCACCGCCGCGCAGCTCCCCGACGACACCCTCTACGCCCCGCGCGCCGGGCTCGGCTTCAGGTACGCCATCTCCAAGGACGTCCTCTTCGCCGAGGACGCCGAGGTCCTGCCGAACGTCGTCGGCGAGAGCAGGGTCGTCTTGAACAGCCTCTCCAAGATCTCGACGCGCCTCTCGCGCTCGCTGGCGTTCGGGGTGTCGTTCACGGTGAATCACGACAGCCGGCCCGCGCCGACGAAGGTCTCGACGGACACGGCGCTCGGGCTCACGCTGGACGTGCTGCTGTAAGAGCGCCGGCGCTCGCCCGTGGTATCCATCTCGCCTCGCAAACAGGAGACCCACCATGCCCGCCACCGTCGATAACCTGAAGGTCGCCTTCGCCGGCGAGAGCCAGGCGAACCGCAAGTACCTCGCGTTCGCGCGCCAGGCCGAGAAGGAGGGCTACGCGCAGATCGCGAAGCTCTTCCGTGCCGCGGCGGAGGCCGAGACGATCCACGCGCTCGGACACCTCGCCAACATGGGCGGCGTCGGCTCGACGCTCGAGAACCTGAAGAGCGCGGTGGCCGGCGAGACCTACGAGTACACCGAGATGTACCCGCCCATGGTGGAGCAGGCCCAGCGCGAGAACCACAAGGCGCGCTACCTGCTCGGGTTCGCGAACGCCGCCGAGAAGGTCCACGCAGGGCTCTTCGGTCAGGCCCTGAAGGCGCTGGAGTCCGGCGCCGACCTCTCGACGATGGAGGTGTACCTCTGCCCCGTCTGTGGGGACGTCGAGTTCGGCACGCCGCCGGACAAGTGCCCGGTCTGCGGCGCGCCCCAGTCGAAGTTCCAGCTCGTCGCCTAGCTCTGGACGTGGCGAGGTCGCTCTGCGGCGCCGGCTCTTCCCGGGTCGCGAACGCAGCACCTCGGATGCGGCTCGAGCGCGCCGAGCGAACCATGAGATCGTGACGCTCTCCCGTCGAGTGGGGACGGGCACGGAGGAGGCGCGAATGTTCAAGGCGATCGTCGTGGAGAAGTCCGCCGCGGGGCACGAGGCCCGCCTCGCCGAGCTCGACGAGGCGCAGCTCCCGGAAGGCGACGTCACCGTGCGCGTCGAGTACTCCACCCTCAACTACAAGGACGCCCTCGCCATCACCGGCGCGTCGCCGGTCGTGCGCAAGTACCCGATGGTGCCGGGCATCGACCTCGCCGGCGTCGTGGAGGCGAGCGGCGATCCCGCGTGGTCACCGGGCGACAGGGTGTTGCTCGACGGGTGGGGCGTGGGTGAGAGCCACTTTGGCGGGCTCGCGCAGAAGGCGCGGGTGAGGAGCGCGTGGCTCTTGCCGGTGCCTGCGGCCTTCACGTCGCGGCAGGCGATGTCCATCGGCACCGCGGGCTACACGGCCATGCTCTGCGTCCTCGCGCTGGAGAAGCACGGCCTGAAGCCCGGCGACGGCGAGGTGCTGGTCACCGGCGCCGCGGGCGGCGTGGGCAGCGTCGCGATCGCGATCCTGTCCAGGCTCGGCTACAGGGTCGTGGCCTCCACGGGGCGCGCCGCCGAGGCGAGCTACCTCCAGTCGCTCGGCGCCGCGGAGGTCATCGACCGCGCCCAGCTCTCCGCGCCGGGCAAGCCGCTCGGCAAGGAGCGCTGGGCCGGCGCCGTGGACTCGGTCGGCAGCCACACGCTCGCGAACGTCTGCGCGACGACCCGCTACCGGGGCGCCGTCGCGGCCTGCGGGCTCGCGCAGGGCATGGACTTCCCGGCCACGGTGGCGCCCTTCATCCTCCGCGGCGTCACGCTCTACGGCGTCGACAGCGTGATGGCGCCCAGGGCGCTCCGCCTCGAGGCGTGGTCGAGGCTGGCGCGCGACCTCGACGCGACCAAGCTCGACGCCATCACGCACGAGATCGGGCTCGGCGAGGCGATCGGGGCGGCCCGCGACGTCCTCGCGGGCAAGGTCCGCGGGCGGCTCGTGGTGAACGTGAATCGCTGAGCGGTGAGGGGCCGACGGGCGCGCGAGCGCGCGATTCCGGGACCTCGCTCGTGACTCGCTGGAGCGGCTGGCGCAACCGCGCCGCCCGCCGCGCGCGTGGCGTCCCTGCGACAATCCGCCCGCGCCGCCCGTGCGCTGAGCGTGCTAGCGATGTGTGCTTCACAACCAGTCATGAGGCGGTCGCGCATGGGGCGAGCTCCCGCTCCAGGCGCGGGCGCCTCGCGGAGGAGTTGGATGCGCTCGAAGCTCTTGGGTGTCGTGGTGGCCCTCGCGGTCGGCTCGTCGGCGGCCGCGCTCGACGGGCCCAACCTCGTGGTGACGCGGCTGGACGTGCCCGCGGTCGTGAACAAGGCGGAGCCGGCCACGTACGTGGCGACGGTGAAGAACATCGGCAATGTCGCCACGAACTCGCCCGGCGGCGTGTACGTGGTGGTCTACTTCTCGTCCGACGCGACCATCACGCCCGACGACCCGGCGTGGGCTTCGGGCTGGTTCTCGGACTTCGCGCCCGGGCAGGAGAAGACGGTCGCGATGAACGTGCCGGCCGGCGGAGGCTCGGGGCCGGGGGTGTTCTGGGCCGGCGCGATCGTGGACGGCCCCGACGGCTACGGCGGCGCGCGCGTCCCCGAGACGAACGAGGACGACAACACGCTGCTCGGGACGCAGATCACGGTCACGCAGTCCGACCTGGCGGTCACGGGGATGGCAGGGCCGACGAGCATCCAGGCAGGCGAGACCGTCACGGTCACCGCGCACCTCAAGAACCTCGGGGACGGGCGCACGAGCGGACCCATCGGCGCGAGCGGGTTCTATCTCGCGGCGTACGTCACCGGCGACGCGAACATCACCGAGTGTGACGACGCCGGCTTCGACTGCGACCTCCAGCGCGCGCTCGTCTGGGTGGACACGATGGCTCCTGGTGAGGAGCGGGACGTCGTGCTCACGTTCAGCTCGACCATTCCCGGGTACATCGGCCTGCTCGCGGACACGGGCGAGAACCCGGCGAAGGGGACGTTCGTCTACGAGCGCGACGAGTCGAACAACGCCCTCGTTCCGGCGTTCACGGCGGTCGGGCCGGATCTCGTGGTGACGCGGCTGGACGTCCCCGCGGTCGTGAACAAGGCGGAGCCGGCCACGTACGTGGCGACGGTGAAGAACATCGGCAACGTCGCGACGAACTCTCCCGGCGGCGTGTACGTGGTCGTCTACTTCTCGTCCGACGCGACGATCACGGCAGACGACCCGGCGTGGGCTTCGGGCTGGTTCTCGGACTTCGCGCCCGGGCAGGAGAAGACGGTCACGATGAACGTGCCGGCGGGTGGCGGCTCCGGGCCGGGGACGTTCTGGGCCGGCGCGATCGTGGATGGTCCCGACGGCTACGGCGGCGAGCGCATCCCTGAGACGAACGAGCGCAACAACACGCTCCTGGGGAGTCGGGTCACGGTCACGCAGTCCGACGTGGCGGTCACGGGGATGGCCGGGCCGACGACCATCCAGGCAGGCGAGACCGTCACGGTCACCGCTCACCTCAAGAACCTCGGGGACGGGCGCACGAGCGGCCCCACCGGCGCGAGCGGGTTCTACCTCGCGGCGTACGTCACCGGAGACGCGCAGATCACGGAGTGTGACGACGCCGGGTTCGACTGCGATCTGCAGGTCGCGCTCGCGTGGGTGGACGTGATGGCTCCGGGTGAGGAGCGGGACGTCGCGCTGACCTTCAGCTCCACCGTCCCCGGGTACGTCGGCCTGCTCGCGGACACGGCGGAGAACCCGCAGAAGGGGACGTTCGTGTACGAGCGGGACGAGTCGAACAACGCCCTCGTCCCGGCGCTCGTCGCGCCGTGACCGACCGCGGTCAGGAACCGCCGGTTCGATTCGCAGCCCCCCGGCCTCCCTCTCCACGCGGCGAGGGAGGCCGGGGAACGGCGCCGGCGCGACGCTCGAGAACCTGAGCGCCGCGCCATCCGTCGGTCGGGCGCGGCGATCAGAGCGGCTCGCCGCCGAACCCCACCGTCGTGATGAACACGTCCGTGTTGCCCGCGTTCGTGGCGCCCGGGAAGGCGCCCGCCGTCGAGCCCACCACCACGACGCCGTTGGCGCCGATGGCGATCGCCGAGCCGTGATCCGACGCGGCGGTCCCGATGCTACGCATCCACAGCTCGGTACCCGCGGGATCGAGCTTCATCACGAACGCGTCCCTGCCGCCGAAGCCACCGCCGTCGGTGAAACCGACGACGTAGACGTCTCCCGCCGCGTCGAGGGCGACCTGGCTGGGCATCTCGAAGGCGGACCAGTCGAGCACCCGGGTCCACAGCACGGCTCCGGTCGCCCCGTCCAGCTTGACGAGGACGACGTCGGTGTTGCCGGAGCCGACGACGGTGCGGTGGCCGGCGGCGTAGACGTCGCCCGCGGCGTCGAGGGCGATCGTGGTCAGGACCTGCGAGACGGTGAGGTCGCTGAGCCGCGTATCCCACCGGACGCTCCCGGCCGCGTCGAAGGCGGTGACGAACGCGCCCCCGGCCGGCGAGGTCGGGCCGCAGAAGCTCGTCCCCGTCGTGTTCGCGAAGCAGCCCGACACGACCGGCCCGGCCGCGCTCGACGCCACGTCGAACGCAAAGCCGGGCACCACGGACGTCACCGCCTGCTGGAGCCCGGCGCCGTCCACGGTGGCGACGAGGCTCCCTCCGCTGCCCATCGCCGCGACCAGCACCCCGTCGCCCCCGGGCGCCGCCGCCACCGACGCGATCTGGGTGAGCGTCCAGCCGCTCGCGACGATGCTGGGCTGCGACCACTCGTGGAGCCCCGCGGCGCTCACCTTCTCGAGAGACGAGCCCAGGTACGAACCCCCGTCGGTCACGAACGAGGTCGTCCACCGCTGCGCCACGAGGTACACGTCGCCCGCCGCGTCGATCGCGGCGGAGGACACCCGCTCCGCGTCCGCGCTCCCGAACTGGCTCGTCCACACGGGCGCGGCGAGCGGGTCGAGGTTCGCGACGAAGGCGTCGCTCAGCCCCGCGCTCGTGAAGCCCGGGAACGCGTCGCCCACGACGCCGGCGAGGAGGAGGTCTCCGGCCGAGCCGAGGAACACCGCCGTGGCGCGGTCGCCGCCGGCGGTGCCGAGCTGCCGCACGGTCCCCGGGTACGACGGCAGCGCCGTGGTCGCGACGTGGAGCGAGGCGACGCCCGCCGTGCCCCCGTAGGTCGCCACGATCTGCGCGTCACCGTCGCGCCGCGCCGTCACGAGCCCGAGATCGTCGACGGTCGCGACGCTGGGATCCGTGCTCGCCCACTGGGGCGCCGCGATCACCAGCTCGCCGCTGGGAGCCCGGATGATCGCCGTCGCCTGGGCCGTTCCCCCGGGCACCAGCTCCATCACGAGGGGCTGCACCACGATCGACACCGGCCCGATCACCACGCTGACCGGGAGCTGCCCGGACCTCGGCACCATGGGGATCGAGACGGCGGCGTTCGTCCCGCGCGCCACGTCCACCGTGACGGATCCCTCGTGCGTGATCTCGCCGGTGGTGTCGTAGCCCCGCGCGCGGATCGTGCGGGCGGTGCCAGGCGAGACCCTGATCGTCCCCGCGGCGACCCCGTCGACGGCGGTGAGGTTGAACACCAGCGGCGTCGCGAGATCCGGCGCCGTCACGTCGATGACGATGACGTCGATGGGCGTCCCCACGACGACGGCGGTGACGCTCAGCGCCGTACCGTCACCTTCTCCTCCGGAGCGCTGCGTACCGCACGCGGTGAAGACCAGCGACGCGAGCGCCAGCGCCAGGACCGTCCCTCTCGATTGCATGTGTGCCCCCCGTAGGCATGTCGCCGCCAGGAAGGCGACCTGGCGGCCAGGGGCCATGCAACCGGGTTGGCGAGCGGGGGTGCAACCGTCCTTCCCGGGCTCACGTCATGGCTTAAGGCTGACGAGGGGCGCCGCGACGCCCTCCCCGGCGAATCTGGGCGCAGCCCCGTGACGCCGGCCCCCTCTAGTGGGGGACCATCCACTGCAGCCAGTACGCCTGGACGAGCACGACCACGCCGACGAGGCACGCCAGCGCGAGCGAGTGCCAGAACACGTAGCGCAGGATGGCGCCCTCGTGGCCGTCCTGCTTCGTCGCCACCGACGCCACGACGATGCTCTGGGCGTCGATCATCTTGCCCATGACGCCGCCCGAGCTGTTGGACGCGGCCGCGAGGATCGGGTTCATCCCGATCTGCTGGGCCGAGACCACCTGGAGGTTGCCGAACAGCACGTTCGACGAGGTGTCGGAGCCGGTCAGCGCCACGCCGAGCCAGCCGAGCAGCGGCGAGAAGAACGGGAACAGGAAGCCCGTCGAGGCGAACGCGAGGCCCATCGTCGAGTCGGAGCCCGAGTAGCGCGTCGTGAACCCGAGGGCGAGCATGGCGGCGATCGTGAGGAGCGAGTAGCGCACCCGCTTCAGCGTGCCGAGGTAGGTCCTGGCGAGCGTGACGGGCGACAGCCTCAGCCACAGGCCCGCGACCACGCCCGCGAGGAGGAGGGCCGTGCCCGTGGCGGAGAGGAGGTTCAGGCTGAACCGCGCCGCCTCGGGGTGGACCTTGGCGGCGACGGGCGGCGCCTTGAGGACCAGGTTGTGGAGGAACGGCACGTCGAACGTCGGGTTGAACAGCCCGTTCAGCCAGCTCTTCACGGCGGGCTGGCCCCACACGAACACCGAGACGGAGAGGACGATCCAGGGCATCCAGCCCATGAACGCCTCGCCGAAGGTGTGGCGGCGGAACGCGGCGGCGGCGCCGACGGACCGGCGCTGCGGCGCTGCGGCGGCCTCCGTCGCGCGCTCCTCGGGGAACCGCCACTCCTCCTTCGGCTGCCACACCTTGAGGAAGGCGTAGGTCACGACGATGCAGGACGCCGCGGCGACGATGTCGACGAGGTTCGGCCCGATGAAGTTCGAGACGAGGAACTGGGGGATCGCGAAGGAGAGCCCCGCGACGAGGCACGCCGGCCACACCCCGAGCATCCCGCGGAACCCGGCCATGGCCCACACGAGCCAGAACGGGACCATCAGCGAGAACAGCGGGAGCTGGCGCCCCGCCATCGAGGAGAGGGCCAGCTCGTTCAGGCCGGTGACCTTGGCGAGCGTGATGATCGGGGTGCCGAGCGCGCCGTAGGCCACGGGCGCGGTGTTGCCGATGAGCGCCAGGCCGGCGGCGGCGAGGGGCTTGAAGCCGAGGCCGATGAGCATCGCGGCGCTGATCGCGACCGGCGTGCCGAACCCCGCGGCCCCCTCGATGAACGCGCCGAACGCGAACGCGATGAGGAGCACCTGGATGCGCCGGTCGCCCGCGAGGCCTCCGATGGTGTCCTTCACCACCTCGAACTTCCCGGTCTTCACGGTGATGTCGTAGATGAAGATGGCGTTCAGGATGATCCAGCCGATGGGCAGGAGGCCGAAGGCCGCGCCGTACGCGGCGGTCGCCCCCGCCATGCCGAGGGGCATGCCGTAGACGCCGACGGCGATGCCCTGGGCGAGCACGAGCCCGAGCAGCGCCGCGACGTGCGCCTTCACGTGGAAGAACGCGAGCGCCGCGAGGAGGACGACCACGGGGATCGCCGCCACGAGCGCGGAGAGGTGGAGGTTGCCGAGGGGCACGTAGGTCTGCGTCCACGTCATGTCGCTCTCCTGCGGTTCGAGACGCCGGCGTTCGCGGAGCTTCCGTCACGCTGGTCTCGCACGCGGCGCGGGCGCACCCCGCCCGTTCCGGGCGACCGGTCGCGGAGCGGAGGGGAGCGGGGTCTTTCGCGGGGTGACCGGCGGGCCTCAGAGATCGAGGCGGGCCTTCACGGCGGGCAGGTGCCGGCGGCTCACCGGCACGTCCTTCCCGGACCGGGTCCGGATGACCGCGAGGCCCTCGTCGATGCTGATCTCGTCGACCTGGTCGGCGTTGACGAGGAACTGCTTGTGGCAGCGGACGAGCCCGGCGCGCTCCTCGAGCACCTTCAGCGTGAGCTCGGTGAAGAGCTCCGCCTTCGCGGTGACGACGTACACGCCGGCCTCGCTCGACCGCACGAACTCGACCTCCGGGACGTCCACCAGCTTGATCGCGCGGGCGGCGAGGCAGGGGATGCGCCGGATCTCGGCGCGCGGGTACCCGGGCCGGGCCTCGGCGCCGGGGAGCTTCCGCAGCCGCTCCACGGTCTTCGCGAGCCGCTCGCGCGAGACGGGCTTCAGGAGGTAGTCGAGGGCGCGCTCCTCGAAGGCGCGCAGCGCGAACGCGTCGTGGGCGGTGACGAAGACGATCGCCGGCAGCTCGTCGTCGTCCAGCATCGAGAGGAGCTCGAACCCGGAGATGGCCGGCATCTGGATGTCGAGGAACACCACGTCCGGCCGCTGCTTGCGGATGGCCTGGATGGCCTCGACGGCGTTGCCGCAGCGGCCCGCGATCGAGAACGCGCCGGTCTCGAGGAGGAGCGACTCGAGCTCCTCGCGCGCGTGCAGCTCGTCGTCCACGATGAGGGCCCGCATCACGCGGCGGCTCCCTTCCCGGGCAGGCACACCGTCACGCGCGTGAGCTCCTGCGGCACGCAGGTGACGGTCAGGCCGAACGCCTCGCCGAAGAGGTTCTTCACGCGCTTGTCGACGATCTGCATGCCGAGGCCGGCCTTCTCGCGCGGCTGCTCCTTCCACGCGCCGCCGTTGTCCTCGACCTCGATGAGCGCCGCGCCGTCCTTCCGGAAGGCGCGGATGGTGGCGCGCCCCTCGCCGAGCATGTCCGAGAGCCCGTGCTTGAAGGCGTTCTCGACGAGCGGCTGGAGGGTGAACGCGGGCATCTCGAGCGAGAGGAGCTCCGGGTCCACGTCGGTCTCGACGGCGATGCGCCCCTCGAACCGCGCCTTCTCGATCTCGAGGTACGCGCCGACGTGCTCGAGCTCCTCGCGGAGCGTCGACACGTCGCTCGAGCGCTTCAGGTTCTTGCGGAAGAAGTTCGAGAGGTGGATGAGCAGGTCCCGCGCGCGGTCGCCGTCGCGGCGCAGGATGGCGATGATGGTGTTGAGCGCGTTGAACAGGAAGTGCGGGTTCACCTGCGCCTGCGCGAGCTTCAGCTCCGACATGACGAGCAGGCTCTTCTGCTCCTGGTAGCGCGCGATGAGGAGCTGGCTCGAGAGCACGGCGCCGAGCCCCTCGCCGAGCGACTTGTTCATGTTGAGGAAGCGGCGCCCGCGCGGCTCGAAGAGCTGGACCGTCCCGACCACGCTCCCGTCCACCTGCAGCGGCGCGATCACCATCGAGCTGAGCTGGCAGCTCGGCGACACCGTGCAGTCGTAGGCCTGCCGGACGCCGTCGGCGAACACGACCGCGTTCTCCGCGATCGACTGGCGCGTGTAGGGCGAGGCGATCGGGTTCCCCGGCAGGTGGTGGTCGGAGCCCATGCCGGCCCAGCCGAGGACGCGCTCGGTGTCGGTGACCCCCACCGCGCCGACGCCCGTCTCCTCCTTGATGATCGCGGCGAGCTCGCCGGCGGTGTCGCGGCCGATCCCGCGCACGAGGAGGCGCAGCGTGCGGTCCGCGACCTTGAGGGCGCGGGCCGAGGACGTCGCCGCGACGCGGTCCTGCTCGCGCTGGCGCTCGAGGAGCACCGCCATGAAGAGCGCGGCGCCGATGGGGTTCGCGATCACCATGGGCCCGGCGATCGCCTTCACGATCGCGATGGCCTGCTCGGGCGGCGCCTGCGTCAGGTACCGCACGATCACCATGTGGAGGATCTCGCCGACGAGGGTCGTCGCGAAGGCGACCCGCGGCGTCATCAGGCGCTCGGGCCGGCGCTTCAGGGCGACGTGCACGAGGCCGCCGAGGAGGCCCTCCAGCGTGGTGGAGACGGCGCCCGGGAACGCGGCCGCGCCGCTCATCGCGGTCACGCGGTGGAGGCCGGCGGTGGCCCCCACGAGCATCCCGAGGGCGGGGCCGCCCAGCAGGCCGGCGAGCGTCGAGCCGACCGCCCGCGCGTTCACGATGGCCTGCCCGCCGACGACCGGAACGCCGAGGTAGTTCCCGAGGATCGCGATGCCGCTGAAGACGAGGTACAGGCGGATCTTGCCGCGGGGGCGGGGCCAGTCGGGCTTGAGCGGCCGGAACGCGGGGGACCGGCAGTACAGGTAGAAGATGACGAGGAAGACCGAGAGCGCCTCGATGAGCTGCAGCGCGAGCTTCATTCCGGTCTCCCGTCGGCGCGCGTTCCTCCTCGAGGTCGGGAGGGGCGCGGCGAGCGGGCATTATGGCCCCCGCGCCGTCCTGCGCGAAAGCCCGCCGGCCGAGCTCCGAGTCGGCGGGTTCGCGGCGCCTGCGACCGGGCGCGGCGAGCGCGGGGGCTAGAACAGCTCGCCGGCGCCCTCCCTCTCGGCTGCCTTCACCGACGCCAGCCCCACCATCCGGCGTACGTGCGCGGGGTGCTCGAGCTCGTCGAGCAGGAAGTTCGCCAGGTCGGCGCGGCTCAACGTGAGGCGGGCGCCGGGAGGCATCCGGCCGTCCCCCACGCCGTAGGCCCGCGTGAGCCCGCCGTTCGTCAGCCGCGGCGGTCGAGCGATGGTCCAGTCCAGGCCGCTCTCGCTCACGATGTGCTCCATCTCGGCGGAGTCCCTCGCCACGTTGCGCAGGAACGTCCGGCGCGCGATCGCGCTCAGGAGTCCGTCCGCCTCGAAGAGCACGGCCACGCCGACGATGAGGAGCCTTCGCACGCCGGTCGCCTCCATCGCGGCGACCGTGCTCCGCGCGCAGTCGCTCACGAGGGTGGTCGGCCCCAGCCCCGCAGGCCCGAGCGCCGACAGCACGGCGTCGTGACCGGACATCACCGCGCGTAGCGCGTCGCGGTCGCGCGGGTCGCCCTGGACCACGCTCAGGCCGTCGCGGAGGAGGGGCTCGAGCTTCTCCGGCGAACGCACGAAGGCGGTCACGAGGTGGCCGCGCCAGCGAGCCTGCTCGACGATCGCGCGACCGGTGCCACCCGTCGCGCCGAGGACGAACAGCCTCTTCTTCTTCCCCCCCAGGTCCTCTCGCTCCAAGGCTGAAGCGCTCAAGCTCGCGTCCTTCCGCTCGGCGATGCGGTCGTCCCGTGGGTCGGGCGGCGCTCCCGAGACCGGGGCGGAACTGCACGGCGCAGGCCACGTCGCGGCGCTCTCGGGGCTCCGAAAAGCCCCCCCGAACGCTCGCGATTGCCCTCGCGGCGAATCCTCGCGGAGGCGCGGCGCGGCCGCGGCCTGAGCAGATCGCTCAGGACGTGAGCGCCGACCTCGCGGCTCGGCGTGGAGCCGTGACGAGCCGCCGACCTACGTGGGGCCGTTCTGGGAGAAGCGCCTCAGGAAGGCCCGGGTCCGCTCGTTCCTGGGGTTGTCGATGAGCTCCCGGGCCGGGCCTTCCTCCACGATGACCCCGCCGTCCATCAGCATGGCGCGATCGGCCACCTCGCGGGCGAAGCCCATCTCGTGAGTGACGACCACCATCGTCATCTTCTCGGCGGCCAGGGCACGCATGACCTTGAGGATCTCGCCCGTCAGCTCGGGGTCGAGGGCGCTCGTCGGCTCGTCGAAAAAGAGCACCTGCGGATCGAGGGCGAGGGCGCGCGCGATGGAGACGCGCTGCTTCTGACCGCCCGAGAGCTCGCAGGGATAGGCACCGGCCTTGCCGGTGAGGCCCATCTTCTCGAGCAGCGCGAGCGCCACCTCCCGCGCCTCGGCCTTCCCGCGCCCCAGCACGCGCACCTGCGCCTCGGTGATGTTGCGAAGCACGGAGAAGTGGGGGAACAGGTTGAAGTCCTGGAACACGAGGCCGAGCTTGAGGAGCGCGCTGCGCAGCGTGGCCTTGTCGGCGTAGACGCCGCGGTCGAGGATCCGGGTGCCGCAGATGGAGATGCTGCCGCTGCTGGCGGTCTCGAGGTGGGTGACGGCGCGGAGCAGCGTGGACTTGCCCGAGCCCGACGGCCCGATGATGGCGAGCACCTCGCCCTGGTGCACCGAGAAGGAGATGTCGGTGAGGACCCGGAGGTCGCCGAAGGACTTGGAGAGGTGGTCGACGGTGACGACGTCCATGGCCCGGCTCAGCTGTAGTACTCGAGCTTCCGCTCGGCGCGGAGGAAGAGCTCGGAGACCGCCCAGTTCATGACGAAGTAGAACACCCCCGCCACGAAGATGGGCGTGGTGGAGAACTGACGCGCGGAGGCGTTCTGCGCCACCCGGAAGAGCTCGGCCACGCCGATGGTCTGGGCGAGGGCGGTGTCCTTCACGAGCGTGATGACCTCGTTGGCGGAGGCCGGCAGGATTCGCTTCACCACCTGGGGCAGGACGATCCGGAAGAAGGTGTCGGCGCGCGTGAAGCCGAGCACCTTGGCGGCCTCGTACTGGCCCTTCGCGATCGACTGGATGCCACCGCGGTAGATCTCGGCGAAGTAGGCGGCGTAGTTGATGGTGAAGGCCACGATCACGGCGGTGAACCGATCGTACGAGGCCTCGAACAGATAGTAGGGGGCGAAGTAGACGAAGAGGATCTGCAGGATGAGCGGCGTGCCGCGCATCACGAGGATGTAGAGGTTGACCGGGACGCGCAGGAGCCGGCTCGCCGACATGCGGCCGAGCGCGACCGGCAGGGCGAGGGGGAGCGCGAAGACCAGCGTCAGGAAGAAGATCTCCAGGGAGACGAGCGATCCCTGGAGCATCGCCCCCAGCAGCTTCACCATGCGCGGGTGCTCACTTCCCGACGACCGAGATGTCCGAGCCGAACCACTTCGTGGTCACCTTGGCGAGCGTGCCGTCCTTGGCCATGCTCTCCAGCGCGCCCTGCACCGCGTCCCGGAGGGCGAGATCGTTCTTGCGGAAGCCCACCCCGAACACCTCGGGGGCGAGCGTCTCCTTCAGGACGGCGTAGGCCTTGCCCGAGCGCTTGATGTTGTCGTCGGCGACGATGAGGTCCATCACCACCGCGTCCACGCCGCGGGCCTCGAGGTCCATCAGGGCGGTGAGGTTGTCCTTGAACTCCACCACCTCCTCGAGCGACGCGCGGAAGGCCTTGGCGCCCTCGAGGGCGTCGGCGGCCGAGGAGCCGGCCTGGAGGCCGACCTTCTTCCCCTTGAGGCTCGCGAGGGTGGAGTAGCCGGAGGCCTTCTTCACCACCACCACCTGGGCGTTGCGCAGGTACGGCTTCGTGAAGCTCATCGCCTTCTTGCGCTCGTCGGTGATCGTGAAGCCGTTCCAGATGCAGTCGATCTTGCCGGTGTTGAGCTCCTGCTCCTTGGCGTTCCAGTCGATGGCCTGCGGGACGAGCTTCACGCCGAGCCGCCGCGCGACCTCCTTCGCCAGGTCGATGTCGTAGCCGACGATCTGGTTGTCGTCGTTCCGGAAGCCCATCGGCGGGAACGAGTCGTCGAGGCCGAGGACGAGCGTGCCCTTCTTCTTCACCGTCTCGAGCGAGGTGTCGGCGGCGAGGGCGGTGGCGTGGAGCGCCACGAGGGCGAGCGCGGCGAGCAGGGTCTTCTTCATCGGCGGTTCCTTCGCGTGGGCCTGGGGCGTCGGCGGGCGCCCTGTTCGGGGGCAGCGGAACTTCGCACGCGAGGCGGGCGTCGGCAAGGGGCCTCGATCTCCTGGATCGACGCCTCGCGAGGGGCCCGGCGCATGAACGGCCGTGCACAACATATCCCGTTGACCGTGACCGTGAACCACCATAGGTTGGGTCTCGCGCTGGTGCTCGGGGTTCGCTCCGAGCGAATAGGGAACCCGGTGAGATTCCGGGGCTGCCCCGCAGCGGTAAGCGAGAACGACCTCCGCCACACGCACTGGCCGGTTCGGCTGGGAAGCGGCGGACAGTAGGGTCCGGGAAGCCCCGGAGCGCTCGCGAGCCCGAAGACCTGCCAGCGACCGTCGCCCGGATGCTCGGGCGGCGGCACGACCGACACGCCTCGTGGGAGGGCGGAGGGTCCTCGGCGCACTGCCCTCGTACGGGCCGTCGTGTGCTCGGGTCCTCCTCCGTGCCCCGAGGCCGCCACGAGGAGGGCCCGTGTTCGAGACCATCGAGAAGCGCGACGGACGGGTGGTCCCGTTCGACGCCGAGCGCATCCAGCGAGCCATCGCCAAGGCGGGGGCCGTCACCGGCGAGGTCGACGCGCCCGAGGCGAGGCGGCTCTGCCAGCGCGTCCTCGCCATCGCGATCGCTACGATCGAGGGCCGGCCGTCGGTGGAGCGGATCCAGGACGTCGTCGAGGAGGTGCTTCTCGCGAGCCCGTACCGGCGCACGGCGCGGGCGTACGCCGTCTACCGCGAGCAGCACCGCGCGCTGCGCGAGATCTCCGACACGGCCAGCGTGGCGCTCGTCGACGCCTACCTGGAGCGCTCCGACTGGCAGGTGGCCGAGAACGCCAACATGGCGTTCAGCCTGCAAGGCCTCAACAACTACGTCGCGAGCCACGTGAGCTCCACCTACTGGCTCGAGCGGCTCTATCCGCCCGAGGTGCGGGACGCCCATCGCTCGGGCGACCTCCACCTCCACGACCTGAACCTCCTCGCCGTCTACTGCGTCGGCTGGGATCTCGCCGACCTCCTCACCGAGGGGTTCCGAGGGGCGCCCGGGAAGGCCGAGAGCGCGCCGGCGCGCCACTTCCGCACCGCCCTCGGCCAGATCGCGAACTTCTTCTACACGCTCCAGGGCGAGGCGGCGGGCGCGCAGGCGTTCTCGAGCCTCGACACGTACCTCGCGCCGTTCATCCGGCACGACGGGCTCGGCTACGAGGAGGTGCGCCAGGCGCTCCAGGAGTTCGTCTTCAACCTCAACGTGCCGACGCGCGTCGGGTTCCAGACGCCGTTCACGAACGTCACCCTCGACCTCGAGTGCCCCGCGCTGCTCCGCGACGAGGCGATCGTCCTCGGGGGCGAGCGGCAGGCGGCCACGTACGGCGAGTTCCAGGCGGAGATGGACCTGTTCAACCGCGCCTTCCTCGACGTCATGGCCGGCGGCGACGCGAAGGGGCGCGTCTTCACGTTCCCGATCCCCACCTACAACGTCACGCCCGGCTTCGACTACGAGGACCCCCGGCTCGATCGCCTCTGGGAGGTCACCGCCCGGTACGGCCTCCCGTACTTCGCGAACTTCGTGAACTCGGAGCTCTCGCCGGAGGACGCCCGCAGCATGTGCTGCCGCCTCCGCCTCGACACGCGCGAGCTCGAGCGGCGCGGCGGCGGCCTCTTCGGCGCGAGCCCGCTCACGGGGTCCATCGGCGTCGTCACCGTGAACCTGCCGCGCCTCGGCCACCTCGCGCGCGACGAGGCCGACTTCATGGCTCGCCTGGACCGGGTCATGGACCTCGCCCGCGACAGCCTGGTCCTCAAGCGGAAGATCCTGGAGCGCTACACCGAGCAGGGCCTCTATCCGTACGTCCGCCACTACCTGCGCCACATCCGCGCCCGGAGCGGCTCGTACTGGCGCAACCACTTCTCCACCATCGGCCTCGTCGGGCTCGCGGAGGCCGCCGACAACCTGCTCGACACGACGCTCGCGAGCGGGCCCGGTCGCGCCTTCGGGCTCCGGGTGCTCGACCACATGCGCGCTCGGCTCGAGCAGTACCAGGCGGAGACGGGCAGCCGGTTCAACCTGGAGGCGACGCCGGCCGAGGCGACGAGCTACCGGCTCGCCAGGCTCGACAAGGCGCGCCACCCGGGCATCCGCTGCGCGAACGAGGACGCGGCCGTCCGGGGCGCCGCACCGTACTACACGAACTCCTCCCAGCTCCCGGTGGACGCGAGCGACGACGTCTTCGCGGTGCTCGATCACCAGGACGAGTTCCAGGCGCGGTACACCGGCGGGACCGTCCAGCACGTCTTCGTCGGCGAGGCCATCGACGACCCCTCGACCGTGAAGAGGTTCGTGCGAACCGTGTGCGAGCGCTACCGGCTCCCGTACTTCACCGTCACGCCGACGTTCTCCGTGTGCGGCGAGCACGGGTACCTCGCCGGTGAGCACCCGACCTGCCCGCGGTGCGGCGCCGCCGCCGAGGTCTACTCGCGGATCGTCGGGTACCTCCGCCCCCTGCAGCAGTGGAACGCGGGCAAGCAGGCCGAGTTCGAGCGGCGCCTGTCGCTCCGCCCGGGCGACGCCGCCGAGGTGCCCGCTTGATCATCGCGGCCCTGCGGCCCTGCTCCTTCGTCGATTGGCCCGGGAGGCTCGCCGCCGTCGTCTTCACGCAGGGCTGCAACCTCGCCTGCCGCTACTGCCACAACCCGTCGCTGCTCGCGGCCACGGCGGCGCGACCCGTGCCGGAGGGCGAGGTGCTCGCGCTCCTCGAGGCGCGGCGCGGGCGGCTCGACGGGCTCGTCGTGACCGGTGGCGAGCCCACGCTGCACGCGGGCCTGGCGCCGTTCCTGGCGCGGGTGAAGGCGCGCGGGTTCGCGGTGAAGCTCGACACGAACGGCACGCGGCCGGAGGTGGTCGCGGCGCTGCTCGCGGCGGGGCTCGTCGACTTCCTGGCCGTCGATCTGAAGGCGCTGCCCCAGGCCGCGGAGTGGCTGACCGGCTCGGCCGAGCAGCCCTTCGGGGCTCGCCGCTGCCTCGAGCTCGCGCTGGCGGCGGGGATCGAGCACGAGGTGCGGACGACGCTCGCCTCCCCCGTCCACGACGCCGGCGAGCTCGACGCCCTGGCGGCGTTCGCGGCCGGCGCGCAGCGCTGGGCGGTCCAGCGCTTCCGCCCGGGCGGCCACCTCGACGACGGATGCGGGCTCGCGCCCCCGGACGAGCGACTGCTCGCGGCGGCGGGGCACGCGGCCGCGGCGCACGGGCTGACGCTCTCCGTGAGATGAGGGGCGCCGTGGAGGCCGAGAGGAGCCACCGTCGCCGGGAGCTCGGCGAGGAGCCCATCCCGGTCGCCGCTGGAGAGGTGGTCGAGCGCGACGGCTTCACGTTCGCAGACTTGCTGCCACGGCCCGCCGGGGATCCGGCAGCGCAGCGGTAGGAGACCCCGCGCGCGAACGCCTTGACATCGAGGCTAACCGCAACTTATTCTGTTACGAGTTGCGATGAGCCCGAGCAGCCGCCTCACGGTAGCGATCCACATCCTCACGCTGCTCGCCCACGAGGCGAGCGGTGAGCCCGTCACGTCCGAGTACATCGCCGGCAGCGTGGGCACGAACCCGGTCGTCATTCGACGGCTGCTCGCGATGCTGAGGAAGTCGAAGCTCGTCCGCTCCCAGGGCGGGCCCGGCGGCGGGTGGCAACTCGTCGTTCCCGCCAGAGGGATCACCCTCCGCGACGTCTACCGTGCCGTCGAGAGCGAGGCGCTCTTCCCGCTGCACGCGAGCACGCCGAACCCCCGGTGCCCCGTGGGCAGGACCATCCAGGCGGCGCTGGCCGGCCGCTACGGCGAGGCCCGGCTCGCCCTCGAGCGGGATCTCGAGCGGACGACGATCGCCGATCTGCTGCAGGAGGTGACGAGGCTCGCGCGCTGACGCCGGAAGGTCGAACCCCTTTTTTTGGCCGCATCTGTAGCTCAACCAGTTACGAATACGAGAGAGAGAAGAGACATGATCGTCGTCACCGGAGCCACGGGCCACCTCGGCCGCCTCGTCGTCGAGAGGCTCCTCACGAAGGTACCGGCCCGCGACATCGCGGTCGCGGCGCGGAACCCCGATCGGGCGAAGGACCTCGCCGCGCTCGGCGTCGAGGTGCGGCGCGCCGACTACGCGAAGCCCGACACGCTGGGCCCCGCCCTGGCCGGCGCGGAGAAGGTCCTGCTCATCTCGTCGAGCGAGGTCGGGCAGCGCGTGCCGCAGCATTCCGCCGTCGTGGAGGCCGCGAAGGCCGCCCGCGTGCGACTCCTCGCCTACACGAGCGTGCTGCACGCAGGGACCTCGAACCTCGCGCTCGCCGCCGAGCACCAGGCCACCGAGGCGGTGATCCGCGGGTCCGGCGTGCCGTACGTGTTCCTGCGGAACGGCTGGTACCTCGAGAACTACACGGAGCACCTGGCGCCGGCGCTCCAGCACGGCGCCCTCGTGGGCAGCGCGGGGGATGGCCGGATCGCCGCGGCGGCGCGTGCCGACTACGCCGACGCCGCGGTCGCGGTGCTCACCCGCGACGTCGAGAAGCCCGTGTACGAGCTCGCCGGCGATCATCCGTTCACGATGGCCGAGCTCGCCGACGAGCTGTCGCGGCAGACCGGCAAGCAGATCGCGTACCGGGACCTGCCGCCCGACCAGTACCGGGCGGTGCTGATCGGCGCCGGGATGCCGGGCGCTGCGGCGGACCTGTACGTGGACGCGGACGTCCACGTCGCGAAGGGCGAGCTCGACGATTCGAGCGGCGAGCTGAGGCGTCTCATCGGCCGGCCCACGACGCCGCTCGCGGCGGCCGTGCGTGCCGCGCTGGGGCGCTGAGGGCGCGTCGCGCGGCCGCGCTACCGGCCCGCGGCGGCCTCGTCGTCACGGCAGCAGGCCCTCGCCGAGGGCCTGCCGCATCACCTCGGCGAGCGTGTCGAGCGAGCCGCTCGTGTCCGTGCGGGTGGTGGTCCTCGTGGGCGTCACCGAGCCCGACTCCCCCGCCGCGACGAAGGGCAGCGGCCGGCGACCGAGGCGCATGAGCCGCTCGTCGTAGAACGCGCTCCTCGCCTTCTCGCGCAGCCTCCGCGAGAGCTCGAGCATGTTGCCGGTGCTCGAGGGCTGCATCCCGGCCCCGAGGCAGGAGAAGTCGAGCTGGGTCTCCGAGAGCGTCGCCGCGCGTCCACTGCGGGCGTAGACGAGGATCACCTGCTCGAGCTCCTCCTTCGACGAGCGCACCGCCTGCGTGGAGGTGCGAGTCATGCCGAGGCCGCCCGTCAGCACGGCCCTGCCGACCGAGAAGCGCTTCGACTTCTCGAGGCGCTCGACCTCGGACCGCGAGGCGCGGAGGCCGCGGAACAGGGCCGTCACGTCGGCCCACGCGAACGTCGTCGGCTCCCCGAACCGCGGCGTGAGCGTGAGCCCCAGGTCGTCGAGTGCAAAGGAGTGAGCCACGATGCGTTCCCGGTCGGACGGGCAACGGGCCTCGACCGCCACGGCCGCGAGCCCGGCCTCGCGCAGCGCGAGGACGAGCCGGTCGGCCTCGTCCGGCGCGAGTCTGGCGAGGAGCGCGGGTGGCTCGGGGGCGAGGCGCATGCGAGCCTCGGCCAGCGTCAGCCCCGCGGCGTCGGCCACCGCGTGCGCCGCCTCGTCGGGGCGCATCGCGGGGCGGACGAGGGCCACGAGCTTCATCCGGTCACCGTAACAGACCGGCGACAGGGACGGACCCCGCGCACCGACCGTGCCGCGCCGCCGGCTCCGCGGCCGCGCCCGCAGGCCGGGCGGTCGGCCGGCTCGCCGTAGAGGGTCGGCCCGAGCCCCTCCGTGACGTGCGCCTCGACCGCACGCGGCGAATTCGACACGAGAGCATCACTTCCGCTCGCGGGGTCCGAGGTGGCAAGGCAGGAGCAGCGCGACGAGATTCGCGGCGCGGCGGCCGCGGCGCCGCCCGTGGCCCGCTCGCTCTCCGCGCTCCTGAAGGAGCTGGCGCGCGCGCCCGCGGTGCGTCCGGGTTCGTGGGAGGGCGCGCTGCGGCCCGGCGCGGCGATCGGCCGCTTCGAGCTCGTGCGCGAGATCGGCCGGGGCGGGTTCGGGATCGTGTGGGAGGCCCGCGACACCGAGCTCGGGCGATCGGTCGCGTTCAAGGCGGTGCGGCTCGAGACGCGAGTGGCCGCCCGCGAGGAGCGGCTCCTTCGCGAGGCGGAGCTCGCCGCGCGGCTGTCGCACCCGAACATCGTGACGCTCCACGACGCCGGCCGGAGCGAGCACGGGCCGTACCTCATCCTCGAGCTCCTGCGCGGGGAGACGCTCGCCGAGCGGCTGCAGGCCGGGGAGCTGCCGCTGCGTGAAGCGGTCCGGATCGCGGCGGAGGTCGCGAAGGGGGTCGCGCACGCGCACGGCCAGGGGGTCATCCACCGCGACCTCAAGCCGGCGAACGTGTTCCTCTGCGAGGACGGGCAGGTGAAGGTCCTCGACCTCGGCCTCGCGCACGCGTTCGGCCAGCGCAAGGTGGACGGAGGGACGGTCGAGTACATGGCGCCCGAGCAGCGCCGGGGCGCCCCGGAGGACGAGCGGACCGACGTGTTCGCGCTGGGTGCGATCCTCCACCGCCTGCTGGCCGGCTCGCCGGCCCGCGGGGAGGGGAGGGCGCGCGTCGCGGCGCTCGAGGTGCCGGACGCGCCCGCGCTCGG
This sequence comes from Anaeromyxobacter sp. SG66, assembly GCF_022690805.1. Classification (NCBI taxonomy): domain Bacteria; kingdom Pseudomonadati; phylum Myxococcota; class Myxococcia; order Myxococcales; family Anaeromyxobacteraceae; genus Anaeromyxobacter; species Anaeromyxobacter sp. SG66. The sequence goes on along the minus strand of NZ_JALCZC010000001.1, from coordinate 48,396 downwards.
CGAGCTCGTGGGGCGGATGCTCGAGGTGGATCCCGTGAAGCGCCCGCGCGACCTGGGCGAGGTGCTCGGGGCGCTCACCGTTCTCCAGCGCGACCTCGAGCGACCGGAGCGAGCCGACGCCCCCGCGCCCCGCCCCCGGCCTCGGCGCCGGCTCGCCCGGGTTCGCCGGCGGCTCGCCGGGCGCGCCGGCGCGCTCGTCCTCGCCTCGGCGATCGCCGCGGTCGCCGTCGTCGCGGCCGTCGCGGCGTCGCCCGCCGTCCGCGAGCACCTCCTGGGCTTCGCGCGCCGCCCGGCGCTCCCCGACGAGAAGCTGGTCGCGGTGCTGCCGTTCCGTCAGGTGGGGGGGAGCCGCTCGGACGAGGCGTTCTCGGCCGGCCTCGTCGAGCTCGTCACGAACAAGCTGCGCCAGCTCGAGCAGCTCCGCAGCTCGCTGCGCGTCGTCTCCCCGAGCGACGTGCTGAAGGAGAAGGTGGCGAGCGCGAAGGAGGCGCGGTCCGCCTTCGGCGCGACCCTCGCCGTCACGGGGAGCGTCCACTGGGATCGCGATCGGGTCGTCGTGGCCGCGGACCTCGTGGACGCGAGGACGCTGCTCGTGGTCGCCGCGCGCGACGTGGAGGCGCCGAGGGCGGACGCTGCCGCGCTGCAGCGGGCGCTCGTCGAGCGCGTGGCCGAGATGCTCGAGATCGAGCTCGGGCCCGAGGCGGGGCGGAGCGCGTTCGCGGATCCGCCGCCCGCGCCGGGCGCCTACGAGTTCTACCTGGAGGGGAGGGGCTATTTGCAGCGGTACGACCGCGCCGAGAACCTCGACAGCGCGGTGGCCGTGTTCGACCAGGCCCTGGCGCGCGATCCCGCGTACGCCCTCGCCCACGCCGGCAAGGCGGAGGCCTTCCTCCGCCGGTACGATCTCACGAAGGACGCACGCTTCCTCGAGCAGGCGCGGGCCAGCGGCCGGCGCGCGATCGAGCTCGACGAGCGGCTCGCCCCCGTGCAGCTGACGATGGGGCTCGTCCACGCGGCCTCCGGCGACCACGCGAGCGCGATCCGGAGCTTCGAGCGCGCGCTCGAGCTCGAGCCCGCGAGCGCCGACGCGTACCGCGAGCTGGCGCGGGCCTACGACGCCGCGGGGCGGACACAGGAGGCGGAGGCGACCTACCGGCGCGCCATCCAGCTCCGGCCCAGCTCCTGGGCGGCGTACAAGGACCTCGGCGTCTTCTACAACCGGCACGAGCGGCTCACCGAGGCGCTGCCGCTGTTCCAGCGCGTCGTCCAGCTCACGCCCGACAACTACGCGGGCTACGCGAACCTCGGCGGCCTCTACCTGCGCCTCGGGCTGCACGACGAGGCCGCGGCCGCGCTCGAGAGGTCCCTCTCGCTCCGCCCCACCGCGCAGGCGCACGCGAACCTCGGCGCGGTCTACTTCTACGAAGGACGGTTCCGGGACGCCGTGCCAGCGTACCGCGAGGCGGTCCGGCTCGGCCGGAGCGACGCGCGCGTGTGGGGCGCCCTGGCCGACTCGGAGCGCTGGTCGGGGCTGGCCGAGGACGCCGCGCGCGACTACCGGCAGGCGATCGCGCTCCTGGAGAAGGAGCTCGCCGTCGATCCGCGCAGCGCCGAGCCCTGGTCGAGGCTCGCCATCCACGAGGCCGCGCTCGGCGAGCGGGACAAGGCGGCGGCGAGCATCGGGAAGGCGCTGCGGCTCGCTCCCGGCGATGGGCTCGTGCTCTTCCGGTCCGCCCTCGTGAAGGCCGACGCGGGCGACACCGAGCGCGCGCTCGACGCCGTGCGCGCCGCGCTCGAGGCCGGCTACCCGCGGGAGTTCATCCGGAACGCGCCGCCGCTCGCGCTGCTCGGACGGGATCCGCGCTTCCGGGCGCTCGTCGATCGCAAGGAGCCGGCGGTATCGAACCCGAAGTGACCGTCAAGGAGAGAGCAGATGCCCGACGCCAAGAAGAAGCAGGTGGAACCGAGCGCCTTCGTGAACATCATCGTGCACGACGACACCCTCACCGTCAGCCCCACGATCGTCAGGGCCGCGGCGGGCGAGGTCGTCCAGTGGCAGGCGCCGGGAGCGGACTCGTTCGTGCTCGTCTTCAGGGACGGCGCAGCGCTCGCCGGGCGGAACGAGCGTGACGAGGAATACGGCAGCGGCGTGGAGGTGAGCTCCCTCCCCGGGGACTTCGTCGTCGACGACAAGGCGAAGGCGCTGTTCGCGGTCGCCCGCTGGGGAGCGTCCGGCCCCATCGCGCGCGCCACCCTCCGCGACCTGAAGGGCGTCCACACGTACCAGCTCGCGATCCGCAAGGGCGACAAGCTCTACCTGGACGTGGGCTGCCCGGAGGTCATCATCCAGTAGGGCGTCGCGCTCGCTCGCCTCGCCCGGCGCCGACTGCTGCCTGAGATCACCTCCGCGCGAACTTCAGGTGGACCACGCCCGGCGCGGCCACCGTGCGCACGAGCTCGAGGCCGCGCAGGTCGTCGCCGACGCCGTCGAACAGCCGCTCGCCCGAGCCCAGCAGCGCGGGCACGAGGTGGAGCTCCATCTCGTCGACGAGGCCCGCGGCGAGATACTGCCGGGCCACGCTCGCGCCCCCCGCGAGCGACACGTCCCTTCCCCCCGCGGCGCGCCGGGCCTGCTCGAGCGCGGAGTCGGGGCCGTCGGTGACGAACGTGAAGGTCGTCCCGCCCTCGAGGACGAGCGGCTCTCTCGCGTGATGGGTGAGCACGAAGACGGGGTGGTGGAAGGGTGGATTGGCCCCCCACCAGCCGTTCCAGGGGCTCTCGGGATTCCACGGTCCGGGGTGGCCCCCGAACATGTTCCGCCCCATCACCGTGGCGCCGATGTTCACGAGAGACTCCTCGACGACGGGGGTGCTCTCGTTCACCTCTCCACCCTGGAGGCCATGCGGCGCGCGCCAGACGGCGAGCGGGAGCGCCCACTGGTGCAGGCGCATGCCACCCTCGCCGAGCGGGTTCTCCACGCTCTGACGCGGACCGGCCACGAAGCCGTCCAGGGACATCGAGATCCTGAAGCGCAGCTTGGACATCGAGGACTCCAGCGCCGCGCGTGACGCGCGACGGCGCCCGGCGGCGGATCGGAACCGGGTTCCTGCGTGCGCCGCGGGCTAGTCGCCCCCGAGCTCGCAGCCGGTGCAGAGAAAGACAGGCTCGGTGTCGTCGGCGCCAGGCTGGACGCGCTCGAGCGCCGCCTCGCGGCTCAAGGCCTTGCCACACCGGTCGCACTCGGGAAAGTCGTCCGCGCTCGAGCCGGGGCGGGAGAGGTACCTCGAAGCGGTGTCGGCATGGGGTTCCGTCGCGGAGTTCATGAGACATGGATGTCCGCTGCGGCACGCCGCCGCAACGCTCGGCTGGGCCGTGCCTCCGAGCGGCGGAACGCCTCCCGCGGGGTGCTTGCCGGCGCAGCGCCGCAGCGCCGGTCTCGCCTCTGACGTGGACGCGTGTGCTCCACGAGACCGTCGGGAGCGCGAGATCGTCCGGCCCGGACCGTTTGACATGCTCGTACGCACCGTGTAGTCCGAAACGCACCGATGGGGGCGCTCTATCGCACGCATGCGTGCAGGATCGTCGCCGTGGCGACGCTCCTCCTGTGCGCGACCGCCGCGGCAGACGAGGGCGCCGTCGCGGAGCTGCCAGCGTTCACGTTCCGTGGAAGGCTCGAGTGGGTGACCGCGGTCGGCGGATCGTCTCCCCGCGACACGGATCAGAATCCGCGGAACGTCCTCGGCGCGCCGCAGGCGGCGGGCGGGTCGGAGCTGCGTCCGGACCTGCGGGTCGAGCACGGGTCGATCCTCCAGCTCTTCGCCCGGCCGCGCCTGCGCGTGCAGGTGACGAAGTCCCGCGCCGCGAGCGAGTGGCAGGCCGAAGAGCGCGAGGCCTCCGCGGAGTGGCTCGAGCTGTACGGTGCCTGGCGCGTCTCCGATCGGCTCGCGCTCGCCTACGGGCTCCAGAACTTCCAGTGGGGCCCCGCGGAGCTCGTTAGCCCGTCGAACCGGATCTTCCACGAGACGGGGTTCCTGCGCGATCCGCTCTACACGGTGCGTGGGAAGCACCTCGCGCGCGTGAACGTCTCGCTCGGGTCCGCGTGGAGCGCCGTCGTCCTCGCCGAGATCGAGCCGAACGGCGCCGAGCCGTTCGTCGCGCGGGAGCCGTTCGAGCCGAAGGCGCAGGCCAAGGCCGAGTGGTCGGCGCCCGATGGCGGCGGCTACCTCGGGGTCACCGGAGGCGCCGGCGAGAGCTCGCGCGGCTGGTTCGGCGAGTACGGAGCCGTCTCGCTGACCGACGGGCTCTCGATCTACGCCGACGCGGTCCACCAGTCCGGCTCGCGCGCCTGGTATCCCGTGGACGGCGCCGGGACCGTCTCGTTCCGGCAGACCGGGACGGGCCGCGGCCTCCGCACGCTCGCGCTCGGGGGCGTCCGCTACACGTTCGCGGGTGGGGCCGACCTCCGGCTCGAGTACGTGTTCGACGAGGCGGGCTGGACCGAGGCGCAGCTGGCCCTCGGGGCACGCGCGGTGTCCTTCGCGAGCGACGCGCCCGCGCCCGAGAGCCTCGCGGCCTGGCTCGAGCCCGGCTTCGAGATCGTCGGCCGGCAGCACGCGTACGCCTCGCTCCGCCTGCCGGACCTGCCGCCCGCGAAGAGGACGTCGCTCCAGCTTCGCTATCTCGCCGCGCTCGAGGACGGCTCCGGCGCGGCGTTCGCGACCGCGAGCTTCGACGCGACGGACTCGCTCGTCCTCTTCGCCTCGGCCATGGGGACGCACGGCACGTACCGCGGCGCGCTGTCGAGGCTCCTGCGTGCGACCGCGGTCGTCGGCGCGGTCGTGAGCTGGTGACGGAGGGAGGAATGGCAATGTCGCAGGCGCTCATCCGGCTCGAGGACGTGCATCGCATCTACCGCCTCGGCGAGACGGAGGTGCCCGCGCTGCGCGGCATCACGCTCGAGCTGCACGCGGGCGAGTTCACCGCGCTCGTGGGGCCGTCCGGCTCCGGCAAGTCCACGCTGCTGAACCTCGCCGGCTGCATCGACGAGCCGGACAGGGGCCGCGTGCTCGTCGAGGGCGTGGACGCCGCGACGCTCGCCGACGACGCGCGGAGCAGGCTCCGCAACCGGAAGATCGGGTTCATCTTCCAGTCGTTCAACCTCGTCCCGGTGCTCGACGTGTACGAGAACGTGGAGCTGCCGCTCCTCGTCCACTCGCACCTCTCGAAGGTCGAGCGACGCGAGCGCGTCCACCGCGCCATCGACGACGTCGGGCTCCACGACTACGCGCGGCATCCGCCCGACAAGCTCTCCGGCGGGCAGCGCCAGCGCGTCGCCATCGCGCGCGCGCTCGTGACGCAGCCGATCCTCGTCCTCGCGGACGAGCCCACCGCGAACCTGGACTCGGAGACCGCCCGGCGAATCGTGGACCTCATGGTGGAGCTGAACCAGAAGCGGAACGTCACGTTTCTCTTCTCCACGCACGACGAGAAGCTCATGGCACGCGTCGGCCGGCACGTGCGCATCCGCGACGGGCGCCTCGACGGCGCCGCCTCGGGAGCGGCGGCGTGACCGGCGGGTGGAAGCTGGCGCTCCGGAACCTCTCCCGGAACCGCCGGCGGAACCTCGTCACCGGCGCGGCCATCGCCCTCGGGTACGCGGGCCTCGTCCTCCTCGGCGGGTACGCGAACGGGAACGAGGGGCTCATCCGCCTCTCCTCCGTGTACCTCCAGCACTCCGGCCACCTGGCCGTCTATGCGCGCGGCGGGCTCGGCAAGGCGCAGACGAAGCCGGCGGCCTACACCCTCGACGCCGCGGCGCAGGAGGAGATCCTCGCGGCGCTGCGCGCCGATCCGCGCGTCGAGTTCTGTGGGCGCTACCTCCTGGGCACCGGCATCGCCGGCAACGGGTGCAAGACGTTCCCGTTTCGCGGCCTCGGGATCGAGCTCGACGTGGAGCGCCGGATCCTCTCGCACCCGCAGCTCGAGCCGCTCCGGGACGTCGCGCGCCCGCGCGCCGGCCGCCCGCTGCCCGACGCCGCCGGCGAGGAGAGCCCCGTCGCGCTCTCGGTCGGCCTCGGGGGCGCGCGACTCGGGAAAGCGGCCGTGACCGGAAGGGAGGCGGCGGTCGCGCCTGGCGCCCTGGAGTGCGAGGCGCCCGACGTGAAGGCGAGGATCGCGGCGGATCCGTGGGTCCAGCTCGCGGTCCAGACGCACGAGGGGAGCTTCGGGGCGATGGACGCGCGGCTCGTGTCCCTCTTCCAGGCGGGGACGGTGGACGGCGACCAGGCAGGGCTCGTCGCCGGGCTCGATCTCTTCCAGCGCCTGTACGACACCGACCGCGTGACCTACGTGGCCGCCTATCTCCATGATCACCGGGACACGGCTGCGGTGGCGAGGGACCTGTCGCAGAAGCTCGCGGCCGCGGGGCTCGAGGTCTCCATCTACCCGTACGACGACCCGAAGGCGAACCCGTACTACGTGGGCACGATGGAGACGATCGGCGCCGTCGTCACCTTCATCGGGCTCCTCCTCGCGAACGTCGTGGCGCTCTCCGTCCTCAATGCGATGACGCTCGCCGTGCTCGAGCGGACGCGCGAGATCGGGACGCTCCGCTCGCTCGGGTTCACGCGGCGTCAGCTCCTGGGCGTGTTCCTCCGTGAGGCGGCGACGCTCGCGGGGCTGTCCATCGCCGCCGGGCTCGTGCTCGCGCTCGCGGTCTCCGCGGGGGTGCGCGCCGCGAAGGTGCGGTTCCAGCCGCCCGGAGTGGGCGGAACGATCCCGCTCGTGATCGCGCCGAGCGCCGGCATGTGGGTGGGGGCGGCGGCGCTCCTCCTCGTCCTCGCGCTCGGGGCGACGTGGGTCGCGGTGCGTCGTCGCGTCCGCGAGCGGGTGGCGAAGCTCATCGTGGAGGTGGCGGCATGAACGCGGTGCTCCTCGTCGGTTCGCTCCTCCTCGCGGGCGCCGCGGCGGCGCCGGACGCCGGGACGCTGCTCAGGGACTCCGACCGCGCCCGCGGGGGCCTCGAGCGCGGCGTCACGTGGACGGTCGCGGTGGTGGCCACCGACGAGGGCTCGGTCTCGAAGAGCAGCTGGCTCATCCGCGCGCGAGGGAACGACGGCCTCGCCGAGGCGCTCGGGCCCCCCCGCCGCAAGGGCGAGGTGATCCTCTTCAACAACCGGTCGATCTGGTGGGTGAAGCCGGGGCTCCGCCGCCCCATCTCGATCTCCGCCCGGCAGCGGCTCCAGGGCGAGGCCGCGAACGGCGACATCTCGAGCACGAACTACGCGCGCGACTACGAGGGGACGATCGCCGGCGAGGAGGACGTGAACGGCGAGCCCTCCTGGCGGCTCGACCTGAAGGCCCGCTCCAAGGACGTCACCTACGACCGGATCCGCTACTGGATCTCGAAGAAGCGCCGCCTCGGGGTGAAGGCGGAGTTCCTCACGGTGGGGGGCGACGTGTTCAAGGCGGCGACGTTCGAGTACGGGAACCGGGTGCGGCTCGCCGGCGGCGAGGAGATCGACTTCGTCTCGCGCATGATCATCCGCGACGCCATGGGCGCGGGGAACGTGACGGTGCTCGAGTTCCAGGCGCCGCGCGCCGAGACGCACGCCGCGAGCGTGTTCAACGTGAACAACGTCGTGAGGTGATCGTGCGCTCCTCGCCCCCGCTCCTCCGGATCGCCTGGCGCAACGTCCGGCGCAACGCGCGGCACAGCCTCGGCTCGATGCTCGCCATCGCGGTGGGGTTCGTCGCGATCTCGCTGTTCGACGGGTACATGACCTTCCTCGGCGAGAACAGCGCGAACATGTTCGCCGAGATGTTCATGCTGGGCGACCTCATGATCGAGCCCGCCGGCGCGAGCGACGTCGACCAGGGCACGGCGGGGATGGTCCTGCTCGGCGAGCGCGAGCGGGCGTTCCTCGACGGGTTCCTCGCGGACCGGTCGGGCGAGGTCGAGGCGCGGATGCGCTTGCTCTATGCCTGGGGGGTCGCGAGCGCCGGGAAGGCGAGCGCGCCGTTCGTCGCCTTCGCCTTCGATCCCGTGGAAGGCGCGAGGCTCCGGCGGCGCTTCGCCTGGAACGCCGTCGCCGGGAGGCCTCTCCAGCTCGCGCCCGAGAGCTCCGTCCACCTGGGGATGGGGCTCGGGAGCCTCCTCGACTGCGAGCCGGCGGGCCACGCGCCGGCGCGGCGGCGCGACGGCACGCTCATCCCCGAGGAGCGCCCCCTCGCCTGCCGGCGGCCGCGCGTCCAGCTCGTCGCGAGCACCGCGTCGGGTCAGCTCAACGTCGTCGAGCCGGAGGTCGTCGGCCTCATCGACGGCGGCACCACGGACCTCGACGCGAAGCTCGCGAACATGCCGCTCTCGCTCGCGCAGAGGCTCCTCGATACGAAGGGCCTCTCGATGTACCTGCTCCTCCTGCGCGATCCGAGCCGCGCCTCCGCGTTCGGGCGCGAGCTCGAGCGGGCGGCGGCGGCGAAGGGGCTGGCGCTCCACGCGGTGCCCTGGCGCGAGCACACGGCGGGCGTGGAGCACATGCGCGGGATGAAGGTGCTCGGCGTCTTCCGCTCCCTGATGGCGTTCGTCGTCGTGCTCATCGCGGGCATGACGGTCCTCACCACGATGGCGAAGGCGGTGAGCGAGCGGACGCGCGAGATCGGGACGCTCCGCAGCCTCGGGTTCCTGCGGCGGCAGATCGTGGCCCTCTTCGCCCTGGAGGCGGCCCTCCTCGCCGTCGTGGCCTCGGCCATCGGGCTCGTCGCGACGCTGGCGCTCGCCGCCGCGACGAACGCCGCGGGGATCACCTACGACGCTGGCCTGCTCGCCCAGCCCATCGCGCTGGGGGTCCGGTACCTCCCGCGCACCTGGTCCGCCGCGGCCGTCTTCCTCTCGACCGTGGCCGCTGCCGCCGCGGTCCTGCCCGCGCGCCGGGCCGCGCGGGCCCGGATCCCGGACGTGCTCTCGCACACGTGAGGAGCGGCGCTCGCTCGGGGGCGTCGACCGAGAACCGGCGCGCTCGTGGCCCCGGCACGTCGCCGCACGGTGCGCGCCGTCGCGCATCGATGCTCGGGGCGTCACGCGGTCGCGGCCGTTCGGAGCCGCCCGCCCGGGTCCGGACGGTGCGTGAGGAGCGGCGCTACGATGCGGGCGGAGGTTCGCGATTCGCGAACACGACCCAGCCCGGCCAGCCGGCCTTGCGCTCCTCCGCCGGATCGCGGGGCGCGGCCCGGCGGCGAAGGCGCGTGCGACGGTCGAGCTGCGCCGGGCCGTCGACGGATCGCTGCGCGTTCGCCTCGCCGGGCCCTGGCATATCGCGGAGGGCCTGCCGCGCGCGGAGGAGGTGGGGCGCGAGCTGGACCGCGCGCCCGCACCGAGCGTCACGATCGACGGGCAGGGGCTCGCCGCGTGGGACAGCGCCCTCGTGGTGTTCGTCGGCGCCGTGCTCGAGGGCTGCCGCGCCCGCGGCACGCCGGTGGACACCAGCGGGCTCCCGCCCGAGGTCGGCCGGCTCCTCGGGATCGCGCAGGAGTCCGCCGCCCCCGCCGAGCGGGCGGCGCCGAGGCCCGGCGGGATCGAGGGCGTGGGGGTGCGGGCCCTGAAGCGGCACGTGAAGCTGCTCGACGCGGTCGCCTTCGTCGGCGACACCGCGCTCGCGCTCGGGAGGTTCGCGGGCGGGCGCGCCCGCTACCGCTCCCAGGACCTGTGGCTCGTCGTCCAGCAATCCGGCGCCGAGGCGCTCCCCATCGTCGCGCTCGTGAACTTCCTCGTGGGGATCATCCTCGCCTTCGTCGGGATCACGCAGCTCCGGTTCTTCGGCGCGGAGACCTACGTCGCCGACATCGTCGGGATCGCCGTCGTCCGCGACATGGCCGCCCTCATCACCGGCGTGACGCTGTCGGGGCGGAGCGGCGGCGCGTTCGCCGCGCAGATCGCCACGATGAAGGTGACGCAGGAGGTGGACGCGCTGCGGACGTTCGGCATCTCGCCGACCGAGTTCCTGGTCGTCCCCCGCGTCCTCGCCCTCACGGCGATGACGCCGCTCCTGACGCTCTTCGCGGACGCGACCGGCATCCTCGGAGGCGCCGTGGTGGCCACGACGATGCTGCACCAGCCCTTCGCCGGCTACGTGCGGCAGACGGCGCTCGCCGTCACGGCGGGGGATCTCCTGGGCGGGCTCGTGAAGGGCGCGACGTACGGGCTCCTCATCGCGCTCACGGCCACGCTGCGGGGCATGCAAGCGGAGCGCAGCGCGGCCCGCGTCGGCGACGCGGCGACGGAGGCGGTCGTGACGGGCATCGTCTCGATCATCGCCGCCTGCGGCGTCTACCAGTACGTGTTCTTCCTGCTCGGGTGGTGACCGTGGGCGACGAGGTCATCAGCGTACGCGAGCTCACGATGAGGTTCGGGGACCGCGTGGTCATCCGCGATCTCGGCTTCACGGTGCGGCGCGGCGAGATCTTCGTGGTGATGGGCGCGAGCGGCTGCGGGAAGACCACGCTGCTCCGCCACCTCCTCGGCCTCCAGGAGCCCACCGGCGGTGAGGTCCGCTACGGCGGCGAGAGCTTCACGAGCGCGCCCCCGGAGGTGCGGGAGCGCATGCTCCGGCGCGTCGGCGTCCTGTTCCAGGGGAGCGCGCTCTGGACGTCCATGACGCTCGCCGAGAACGTCGCGCTGCCGCTCGAGCAGTTCACCTCGCTCCGCGCCGCGGCCATCCGCGCCGTCGTGCGGCTCAAGCTCTCGCTCGTCGGCCTGCGCGGCTTCGAGGACTACTACCCGTGGGAGCTGTCGGGAGGGATGCAGAAGCGCGCCGGGCTGGCCCGCGCCATCTCGCTCGACCCCGAGATCCTGCTCATCGACGAGCCCTCGGCGAGCCTCGACCCGCCCACCGCGCGCCGGCTCGACGCGCTCATCCTGCAGCTTCGCGACGCGCTCGGCACGACCGCGGTCATCGTCACCCATGACGTCGCGACGATCCTGGGGGTCGGGACGCGGGCGCTGTTCCTCGACGGCGAGGCCCGGCGCGCGATCGCGGAAGGACCTCCGTCCGAGCTGCGCGCGCAGGGGCCGGCGCCGGTTCGCGCGTTCTTCGCCGGGAGCGTGGCCAGTCCGTGAAGGAGGTCTCATGCCGCGGAGGTTGGATCCGAAGTTGGTCGGCGCGTTCGTCATCGCCGCCGTCGCGCTCGGGGTCGTCGCCGCGGTCTACCTCGGCGCCGGCCGCATCCTGCAGGCCCGGGTCCGGTTCGTGGTGGTCTTCTCCGAGGACCTCGCCGGGCTGGAGGTGGACGCGCCGGTGAAGTTCCGGGGCGTCCCGGTGGGGCGCGTCACGAGCATCCACCTCTCGATGGGCTCCGCCACCGAGCCGCTGCGGGAGCTGCGCATGCCGGTCGTGATCGAGCTCAACCAGACGCGGATCCGCGAGATGGGCGGGGAGATCGACCTCTCGGACCCGCGGGCGGTGCGCACCCTCGTCGACCACGGCCTCCGCGCGCGGCTCGCGCTCGAGAGCTACCTCTCGAACCGTCGCTACGTCACCCTCGACATCCTGCCCGACGCGCCGCCCGCGAAGCCGTCACCGCTCCGGCTCCCGTACCCGGAGATCCCGGTCTACTCGGAGCCTGGCCTGGCCGCGCTCCAGGCGGACGCCTCGAAGCTCCTCACCAAGCTCCAGTCCCTCGATCTCGACGGCCTCGTGGCCGATCTTCGCGCCGCCGCGCGCTCGTTCGAGCGGACCGCCGGCGGCGTGGACGCCGCCGTCGCGCGGCTGCCGGGCACGCTGCGTGCGGCGGACGCCGCGATCGCCTCGGTGGGGAGCGCGGCCCGCGCCGTCGACGCGTCCGTGACGCCGCTCGCCGCGGACACGCGCGCCGCGGTCGTCCAGCTCCGCGCGACGCTCGAGCACGCGGAGTCCGCGGTCCGGCACGTGGACGAGCTCCTCGACCCCGCCTCGCCGCTCGCGTGGCAGCTCACGCGCACGCTCGCCGAGCTCCAGAGCACGAGCCGGTCGCTGCGCAACCTCGCGGAGCGGCTCGATCGCGATCCGAGCGCGCTCCTCCGCGGCAGGGCGGAGGACGGGCGATGAGCCGCGCGAACGCGCTCGTGGCGCCGCTCGCGCTGCTCGCGGCGTGCCTCTCGCTCGGCCCGCGACCCGAGCGGACCCGCTACTACCTCCTCGAGGCCGAGGCGACCTCACCTTCCGCGACCCGCCCCGCGCTGCCCGTGCTCGGCGTCGGGCCGGTGCGCCTCCCCGCCTACCTCGACCGGCCGGAGCTCGTGACGCGCGCCGGTCCCGCGCGCGTGGAGGTGGCGAGCGTCGATCGCTGGGCCGCGCCGCTCGACGTCCTCTTCACGCGCGTGCTCGCCGAGGACCTGCGGGTGGCCGTCCCGGCCAGCGAGGTGCTCGGGTGGCCGTGGGCCGTGAGCGCCGCGCCGGAGTGGTCGGTCTCCGTGGACGTGCTGCGGTTCGACGGCGAGCCTGACGGCACCGCCGTCCTCGAGGCGCGGTGGGTCGTGCGCCGGGGTGGCGCGGTCGCGAGCCAAGGGGTGACGACCGCGCGCGAGCGCGGCGCCGGAGCGGAGGTCGCGGCGACGGTCGCGGCGCTGAGCCGGACGATCGGAACGCTCTCCCGGGACGTCGCCGCGGCGCTCGAGGCGAGGTCGGGGACGACGTCGAGGTGATCCCAACGGGAGGCGCTCGTGCGGCCTCCATGGCGGCGACGAGGTCCTCCTCGAGGGACGTCTCCCCGGCGAGCGCCGGTGCTATGGTCCGCCGCTCACGAGGAGACCGCTCATGCCGGACGAGGCCACGCTGGCGAGGACCGTCGCCACCGCCATCCTGGGGATCGACACGCTGTGGGGAGGCGACGTGATGAGCCCCTCCGGCACTGGCCGCTACATCGCGGACTCCTGGTTCTCCGACGAGCCGCTCCCGCAGGCGTACACGCACGCGGCCGCGGCGCGGCTGCGGGAGACGGGTGGCGTCGCCGCGCCGGCGCCGGACGCGGCCGCCCTCGACGCCTACCTCGCGGCGGTGGACGTGCCGGGCGCGATCGACGCGCTGGCCGCCGACGCCCGCGCCCTGGGCGGCCTGCGCGGCGCCTTCCTCGCGGGGCAGGCCGAGTCGCTCCGCGTGATGTGGGAGCTCGTGGAGGAGCTGCGCGGGCGCGGGCCGAAGGTGCCCTACGAGCGGTGCGTGGTCGCCTCCACCGGGAAGCCTCCCGAGCCGTCTCGGCCGGAGACGAAGCGGCAGCTCCTCGCGGAGCTGCTCGGCGTGGACGGCCGGCCGGAGCCGCTCCTCGCGGCCGTCGACGCCTGGCGTGCCGAGCGGCTCGTCCCCCGCAAGGCAATCAAGCTCCTCGCCGACGGCTTCATCGCAGAGCTCGAGGAGGGCACCCGCCGGCACGTGGTGCCGTACCTCCCGCCCTCGCTCCACGCCGTGCCGCGCGCGAACATCGAGTTCCTGCCCATCGAGAACGCCTGGTTCTCGGGCTCGATGAACTACGTCGGAAGGGCGCGCGACGCGCGAGGCGCGCCGCTCTACGAGGCGACCTACGAGATCAACGCCGCGCTCGAGATCTCGGTCCCGGAGTTCCTGGACCTCGTCTCGCACGAGGTGGTCCCCGGCCACGTGACGAACTTCGCGCTCGCCCAGGCCCTCTACGTCCAGGGGAAGCTCGGCTTCGAGGGCACCGTGCTGACGATGAACACGCGGGGCGCCGCGCTGTCCGAGGGGCTCGCCAACAACGCCGTCCTGATGGCGTTCGGCGTCAAGGAGGTCGCGGAGCTGCCCGACCGCGATCTGCGGATCGGCACGCTCCTCGCGCTCCTCCAGGACGACGCCAAGAACCAGTCGTCCTGGCTCACCTGGGAGGAGGGCCGTCCGCAGGACGAGGTCGCCCGGGTGCTCCGGGGCGAGTACCTGTGCTCCGAGGAGCGCGCCGGAAAGCTCTCCGGCGCCTGGGGTCGCCACCCGCTCAACGGGCGCATGTACCTGCCGGCGTACCGGGCCGGCACGGAGAAGGTGGCCGAGCTCCGGCGCCGCCACCCTCCGGAGCGGATCATCCCCGCGCTCTACCAGGTGCTCGGCCTCGTGGACGTCGTCACGATCGATCGCGTGCTGTGAGGCCGTCGCCGGCGGGGTGAGCTCGGGCAAAGGGCGCCCCGCGCCGGCGAGGCGCCCTGTCCTCCAGGCCGCGCGGCCCGGCACGCGCAAGCGAGGCGCCGACCGGTCCCTTTCGGGGCCCGGAGGGTCCTGGGGTATCCTCGCCGGCGAATGAGCTCGAGCTTGTCGCCCGTGTGGCGGGACTACCGGGCGCGCCGCCGGGTGCTCGCCGCCGCGATCGTGGGTTTCGCGCCGGTGCTGGGATGGGCGACGAGGCTGTTGCCGGAGCTCTCCGGCAGCGCCACGCCGGGGCACGTCCTCCTCGCCGCCTGGATCACGGCCTCCGCCGGCGCGGCGATAAGGTTCGCCTCGTTCCGCTGCCCTTTCTGCGGATGCCACTTCCACTGGACGATCTGGGTGGCGAACCCGTTCTCGGACGCGTGCCTCCATTGCGGGTTTCGCAAGTGGCGCGACCCGCACGCCGCGCGCGCGTTCGCGCGACGCTGAACCCCGGACGTTCCCGGCCCGAGCCGCCTGAGCGCTCGGGCGGACGGGGCCGTCCCCCTGACGCGCTCGCTCGCTCTCGGTCGGGCCTGGGGGGGCGGCGGCTCCGCCCCGCGATGGACCGGCGCCGCAGGCGGGGTGTGGCAAAAACTGCCAGGTGACACGGCCGGCTCGGGCATCGTCGCCCGGCGTGGCCCGCGCGTACAGTCACGGGCGCGTCCACACCCGATCTACCGAGGTGCGTCCATGATGAGCCCGTCACGGCCCTTCCTCGAAGCGCGAGACTTCCTCCTCGCCCACCGGACCGACTACGAGCAGGCCTACCGGGAGTTCCGGTGGCCGAAGCTCGTTCAGTTCAACTGGGCGCTCGACTATTTCGACGAGCTGGCGAAGGGGAACGACCGCCCGGCGCTGTGGATCGTCGACGAGGGCGGCAAGGAGGTGAAGCTCTCCTTCGCCGAGCTCTCCCGGCGCTCGGGTCAGGTCGCGAACTTCCTCCGCGCGATGGGCGTCCGCCGGGGCGACGCGGTCCTCATGATGCTCGGGAACGTCGTGCCGCTCTGGGAGGTCATGCTCGCCTGCATGAAGCTCGGCGCGGTGATCATCCCCGCCACGACGCTCCTCACCACCGACGACCTGAAGGACCGCTTCGAGCGCGGCAAGGTGCGCCACGTGATCGTCGGCGAGGCGGACACGTCGAAGTTCGACGCGCTGCCCGGCGACTACTCGCGCATCGTCGTGGGGCGCGAGCGCTCCGGCTGGACGAGCTACGAGAGGGCGGGCGGCGCCCTGGCGCAGTTCACGCCGGACGGCCCCACGGCGGCGGACGAGCCGCTGCTCCTCTACTTCACCTCCGGCACGACCGCGAAGCCGAAGCTCGTGCTCCACACGCACACGAGCTATCCGGTCGGTCACCTCTCGACCATGTACTGGATCGGCCTGATGCCGGGCGACGTGCACTACAACGTCAGCTCGCCGGGCTGGGCGAAGCACGCCTGGAGCAACCTCTTCGCGCCGTGGAACGCGGGCGCCACGGTGTTCATCTACAACTACGCGCGGTTCAACGCGAAGGCGATGCTCGACGTCGTCACGCGCTGCGGGGTCACCTCCCTGTGCGCCCCGCCGACCGTGTGGCGGATGCTGATCCAGGAGGACCTCGCGAGCCACCCGGTGAAGCTCCGCGAGCTCGTCGGCGCGGGCGAGCCGCTCAACCCCGAGGTGATCGAGCAGGTCAAGAAGGCCTGGGGGATCGTCATCCGCGACGGCTACGGCCAGACCGAGACCACCTGCCAGATCGGCAACTCACCCGGACAGAAGGTGAAGCCCGGGTCGATGGGCCGGCCGCTGCCGGGCTACCGGGTCGCGCTGCTCGGCGACGGGGAGCAGCCCGCGCGCGAGGGCGAGATCTGCCTCTCGCTGGAGGAGCGCCCGGTCGGGCTCATGACGGGCTACAAGGACGACCCCGCGAAGACCGCGCACCTGCTGCGCAACGGCCACTACCACTGCGGCGACGTCGCCTCGGTGGACGACGAGGGCTACTACACCTACGTCGGCCGGATGGACGACGTGTTCAAGTCGTCCGACTACCGCATCAGCCCCTTCGAGCTCGAGAGCGCGCTCATCGAGCACGAGGCCGTGGCCGAGGCGGCGGTCGTGCCGAGCCCCGACCCGCGCCGCCTCTCCGTCCCGAAGGCGTTCGTCGTGCTGAGGGACGGCTACGAGCCGAGCCGGGAGCTGGCGCTCTCGATCTTCCAGCACATCCGCAAGGTGCTCGCCCCCTACAAGCGCGTCCGCCGGCTCGAGATCGCGGACCTCCCGAAGACCATCTCCGGCAAGATCCGCCGCACCGAGCTCTCCCGCCTCGAGAAGCAGCGGCACGAGTCGCCCGACGCTCGCGGCGAGCGCGAGTTCTTCGAGGAAGACTTCCCCGAGCTGAAGGCGAACCCGTGACCATCGCGACCGGCGAGCTCACGCCCGTCACCGAGGATCGGCCGAAGCACAAGGTCCGCATCGTCACCGCCGCGGCGCTGTTCGACGGCCACGACGCCGCCATCAACATCGTGCGGCGGATCCTCATGGACCGGGGGGCCGAGGTCATCCACCTCGGCCACAACCGCTCGGTCGACGAGATCGTCACGGCGGCGCTGCAGGAGGACGCCCAGGGGATCGCCATCAGCTCGTACCAGGGCGGCCACCTCGAGTTCTTCAAGTACGTGGTGGACTCGCTGCGGCAGCGCGGCGGGGAGGACATCCAGGTGTTCGGCGGCGGCGGCGGCGTCATCGTGCCCGCCGAGATCCGGGAGCTGCACGCGTACGGCGTCGGGCGCATCTACAGCCCCGAGGACGGCCAGCGCATGGGGCTGCCCGGGATGATCGGCGAGATCGTGAAGCGCTGCGACACGGGCCCGTCGCCGCTCGCCCCGAGGACGCTCGACGCCGTCACCGGCCACTCCGACGCCGCCTGGCGGGCCCTCGCGCGGCTCGTCACCGCCCTCGAGAACGGCGACGCGGACCCGAAGCTCGTCATGGCGCTCCACGCCCAGTCGCGCACCCGCCGCGTGCCGGTGGTCGGTGTCACCGGGACGGGCGGCGCGGGGAAGTCGAGCCTCACGGACGAGCTCATCCGGCGGCTGCGCCTCGACCAGGACGACGCGCTGCGCATCGCCGTCGTCAGCATCGACCCGTCGCGGCGGAAGAGCGGCGGCGCGCTGCTCGGCGACCGCATCCGCATGAACGCCATCGGCCCGTGGACGCACGGCCCGCGCGTCTACTTCCGGAGCCTCGCCACCCGGGACACGGGCAGCGAGGTGAGCCGGGGGCTGCCGGACGTGGTCGCCGCCGCGAAGGTCGCCGGGTTCGACCTCGTGATCGTCGAGACCCCCGGCATCGGCCAGGGCGACGCCGCGATCGCGCCGCTCGTCGACGTGCCGCTCTACGTCATGACCCCGGAGTTCGGCGCGGCGAGCCAGCTCGAGAAGATCGACATGCTCGACTTCGCCGAGCTCGTCGCCATCAACAAGTTCGACCGCCGGGGCGCGGCGGACGCCCTGCGCGACGTCTCGAAGCAGGTGCAGCGGAACCGCGGCGCGTTCGATCGCCCGCTCGACGAGATGCCGGTCTTCGGCACCATCGCGAGCCGCTTCAACGACGACGGCGTCACGGCGCTGTACCAGGCGCTCCGCCCGCGCCTGCGCGAGCTGGGCCTTCCGCTCCGCGAGGGCCGGCTGCCCGAGGTCCAGACGCGCCACAGCACGCACCAGATCCCGCTCGTGCCCAGCGGGCGGGTGCGCTACCTCGCCGAGATCGCGGACGGCGTCCGCGGCTACAAGCGCCGCGCGCGCGAGCAGGCGGCGCTCGCGCGGGAGGCGCAGCAACTCCGCGCGGCGCAGCGCATGGTGCGCGCGGCCGATCCGGACCACCCGGCGCCCGCCGAGGCGCTCGAGCCGCTCGCGCAGGCGCGCGAGGCCCGCCTCGATCCCGGGGCGAAGAAGCTGCTCGCGTGCTGGCCCGAGCTCGTGAAGGCGTACGCGGGCGACGAGTACGTCGTGAAGGTCCGCGACCGCGAGGTGCGGACCCGGATCGTCCACACCTCCCTGTCCGGGACGAAGATCCGCAAGGTCGTCCTGCCCCGGTTCGAGGACGACGGCGACCGGCTCGCCTGGCTGATGCTGGAGAACGTGCCGGGCGCCTTCCCCTACACGGCGGGCACGTTCCCGTTCAAGCGCGAGAACGAGGATCCGACCCGCATGTTCGCGGGGGAGGGGGACGCGTTCCGGACCAACCGGCGCTTCAAGCTCGTCTCCCAGGACATGCCCGCGAAGCGGCTGTCCACCGCCTTCGACTCGGTGACGCTGTACGGCTGCGACCCGGACCCGCGCCCCGACATCTACGGGAAGATCGGGAACTCCGGCGTCTCGATCGCGACGCTCGACGACCTGAAGGTGCTGTACTCCGGGTTCGACCTCTGCGACCCCGCGACGTCCGTCAGCATGACGATCAACGGCCCGGCGCCGGCGATCCTGGCGATGTTCATGAACGCCGCCATCGACCAGCAGGTCGAGCGGTTCGCCGCCGAGCACGGGCGGGAGCCGACGGTGGCCGAGGCGGCGGCGCTCCGCGCCCGCGCGCTCTCGAGCGTGCGCGGCACGGTCCAGGCCGACATCCTCAAGGAGGATCAGGGCCAGAACACCTGCATCTTCTCCACCGAGTTCAGCCTGAAGGTGATGGGCGACATCGCCGAGTACTTCGTGCGCCACAAGGTGCGCAACTTCTACTCGGTGAGCATCAGCGGCTACCACATCGCGGAGGCGGGGGCGAACCCGATAAGCCAGCTCGCGTTCACGCTCGCGAACGGCTTCACGTTCGTCGAGGCCTACCTCGCGCGCGGCATGCACATCGACGAGTTCGCGCCGAACCTGAGCTTCTTCTTCAGCAACGGCATGGACCCGGAGTACACGGTGCTCGGCCGCGTGGCGCGCCGCATCTGGGCGGTGGCGATGCGCGACCGGTACGGCGCGAACGAGCGCAGCCAGAAGCTGAAGTACCACATCCAGACCTCGGGCCGGTCGTTGCACGCGCAGGAGATCGCCTTCAACGACATCCGCACGACGCTCCAGGCGCTCGTGGCGATCTACGACAACTGCAACTCGCTCCACACGAACGCCTACGACGAGGCGATCACCACGCCGACGGAGGAGAGCGTCCGCCGGGCGATGGCGATCCAGCTCATCATCAACCGGGAGTGGGGGCTCGCGAAGAACGAGAACCCGAACCAGGGTGCGTTCGTGATCGACGAGCTGACGGAGCTCGTGGAGGAGGCCGTGCTCGCCGAGTTCGAGCGCCTCGCGGACCGCGGGGGCGTGCTCGGCGCGATGGAGACCGGCTACCAGCGCAGCCGGATCCAGGAGGAGAGCATGCACTACGAGATGCTCAAGCACACCGGCGAGTACCCCATCGTCGGCGTGAACACCTTCCGCAACCCGCACGGCGACCCGGTCTCCGACCACATCGAGCTGGCGCGCTCGACGGAGGAGGAGAAGCGCTCCCAGCTCGACCGGCTCCGGGACTTCCACGCGCGCCACGCGGACGAGGCGCCGCTCGCGCTGCGTCGCCTCAGGCAGGCGGTCCTCGAGGGCCGCAACGTCTTCGAGGTCCTGATGGACGCGGTCCGCGTGTGCTCGCTCGGTCAGATCACGGCCGCGCTCTTCGAGGTCGGCGGGCAGTACCGGCGCAACATGTGATTGGAGGTCAGCCATGAAGGAATACACCGCACCCCTCCGCGACATGCAGTTCGTCCTGCGTGAGCTCGCCCCGATCGATGAGGTCGCCCGCCTGCCGGGCTGCGGCGAGGTGAACCTCGAGCTCGCGGAGGCGATCCTCGCCGAGGCCGGGAAGTTCGCCGCCGGGGTCCTCTCGCCCCTCAACGTCGTGGGCGACCGCGAGGGGGCGCGGGTCGTCGCCGACGGCGAGGTCGTCACGGCCACCGGCTGGCGAGGCGCGTACCGCAGCTTCGTGGAGGGGGGCTGGAACGCCCTCTCCTGCAGCCCCGAGTACGGAGGCCAGGGGGTCCCGCGCCTCGTCTCCGCGCTCGTCGAGGAGATGTGGAACGCGGCGAACCTCTCGTTCGCGCTCTGCCCGATGCTCACGCGCGGCGCGATCGAGGCGCTCGAGCTGAAGGGCTCCGAGGAGCTGAAGGGTCGGTACCTGCCGAAGCTCACCTCGGGCGAGTGGGCCGGCACGATGGTGCTCACCGAGCCGCAGGCGGGCTCCGATCTCTCGGCGGTGCGCACCCGCGCCGTGCGGCAGCCGGACGGCAGCTACCGCCTCGAGGGGCAGAAGATCTTCATCACCTACGGCGAGCACGATCTCGCCGAGAACATCGTCCACCTGGTCCTCGCCCGGACGCCCGACGCCCCCGAGGGCGTCAAGGGCATCTCGCTGTTCGTGGTGCCGAAGTTCCTCGTGAACGCCGACGGCAGCCTCGGCGCGAGGAACGACGTCCGCTGCGTGTCGCTCGAGCACAAGCTCGGCATCCACGCGAGCCCCACCGCCGTCCTCGCCTTCGGCGACAAGGACGGCGCGGTCGGGTGGCTCGTCGGCGAGGAGAACCGCGGCCTCGAGTACATGTTCATCACCATGAACGCGGCCCGGTTCTCGGTGGGCCTGGAGGGCGTCGGCATCGCGGAGCGCGCCTACCAGCTCGCGCTCGCCTGCGCGCGGGAGCGCCTCCAGGGGACGGAGCTCGGCACGCGGAGCAAGGAGAAGGTGGCGATCCTCCGCCACCCGGACGTCCGCCGGATGCTCCTGCTCATGAAGTCGCGGACCGAGGCCATGCGCGCCGTCGCTTGCGTCACGGCGGCGGCGATGGACACGGCGCGCTGCCACCCCGAGGCGGAGCAGCGCGCGCGCAGCCAGGCGTTCGTCGAGCTCATGATCCCGATCGTGAAGGCCTGGAGCACCGACAACGCGATCGACATCGCGTCGCTCGGGATCCAGGTCCACGGCGGCATGGGCTTCATCGAGGAGACCGGGGCGGCGCAGCTCTTCCGCGACTCCCGGATCACCTCGATCTACGAGGGCACGAACGGCATCCAGGCCATCGACCTCGTCGGCCGGAAGGTCGCGCGCGACGGCGGAGAGACGATCCGCCGGGTGATGGCCGAGATGCGCGAGGTCGTGACGCGGCTCGAGCAGGAGAAGAGCGAGACGCTCTCCGCGATCGCGGCGCGGCTGCGCGACGGCGTCACCGCCCTGGAGCAGGCGGTGCAGTTCGTGGTCGCCACGTTCGGACCCGACGTGCGCCGCGCCGCCGCCGGCGCCGTGCCGTTCCTCGAGCTCTTCGGCACCGTCGCGGGCGGCTGGCAGATGGCCCGCGCCGCCCTCGCGGCGCACCGGCACCTCGAGGCGGGCACCGGCGAGGCCGGCTTCCTCCGTGCCAAGATCTCGACGGCCCGCTTCTACGCCGACCACGTGCTCGTGCGCGGCGGTGGGCTCGCGCGGACCGTCGTCGCCGACGCCGACGCGGTGCTCGCCCTCCCGGACGACCAGTTCTGACGGCCGTCGCTCGCTCGGGCCGAGCCCGCCGCAGGCAGCGTGCGCCGCGGCAGGGCTCGGCCCGAGCGGATGTTGCACCGGGGGGGGCGGCGGCGCGCCTGAGCGCGGGCGGGCCCGGACTCAGCCGCGGGCAGAGGCGGGCGCGGACGGCGCGTCGTCGGAGCGCGGCGCGAGCTCGGCCTGGCGCCGGCGGTACTCGCCCGGCTGCACCCCGCTCCAGCGCTTGAACGCGCGGTGGAACGCGCTCGTCTCCTGGAAGCCGAGCGTGGCGGCGATCTCGGCGACGCTCAGGCGGGTGCCGCACAGGTGATGGACGGCCGCGTCCCGCCGCAGCTCGTCCTTGATGCCCTGGTAGCTCGTCCCCTCCGCGTCGAGCCGGCGGCGGAGGGTCGTCGGCGCGACGTGGAACTCGCGCGCGACGTCCTCGAGCCGGGGCCACTCCAGCTGGCCGATGCTCCGGCGGAGCCGGCGGCGCAGGCGCGCCGTCCAGCTCTCCTCGTTCGTGTACTTGAGGAACACCGACTGCGGCGCCGTGCGCAGGAAGGTCTTCAGGCTGCTCGCGGTCTGACGGATCGGCAGCGCGAGGAGCTGCGCATCGAACCGGATGGCCGTGCGCTCCGCGTCGAACCGCAGCCGCTGCGAGTACATGACCGTGTACTCCTGGGCGTAGGGGGGACGCGGGTGCGCGAACTCCGCCGTCGTGAGCGGGATGCGCCGTCCCGCGAGCCAGCACATCAGCCCGTGGACCATGATGAGGAACGTCTCGTCCGCGAAGCGGCGGGCGGAGGCGTCCGCGATGCCGTTCGTCACGACGACGACCGCGTCCCGCCCCTCGACGCGCAGCTCGGCGCGGACGTCGTCCAGGAACACCGCGAACCCTCTCAGCATCCGCCGCAGCGCCCGCTCGAGCGTCCCGGCGTGCAGGACCGCGTGGCACAGCAGGGCGAAGCTGCCGCACTTCATCCGCCGGCGATCGAGGCCGAAGAACTCGTCGTCGAGCTCGCGGTTCACGGCGAGCCAGAGGGCGGAGAAGGACTCGGCCGGCACCCGCGCATGGGGCGTCGCGAGGAGGTCGGCGGGGATGCCGGCGGACGCGAGGACCCGCGCGCGCGCGTCGCCGGAGAGCCCGGCGACGGCGGCGCCGACGAAGTGCATCGAGACGGTGTGCTTTTGCATCGCTCTCGGGCCGGTTCGGGGGCCCCGATGGTACAGCGCCCCTGCGCCGACTGGCAAAAACCGCCAGCCGGCGCGGCGCGCCGGGCATCGCGCCCGCCGTCCGCGGCTGCGTAGAGTCGAAAGGAGCGAGGGAGGGACGGCATGCCGCTGAAGCTGCTGGTCACCGCGAAGCGCGTCGAGGATCCGGAGTCACGGATCCAGGTCAAGCCGGACGGCACGGGGATCGTGACCGAGGGCGTGAACTACAAGCTGAACCCCTTCGACGAGATCGCCGTCGAGGAGGCGCTGCGGCTCGAGGAGCAGCACGGGGGCGAGGTCGTCGTCGTCTCCATCGGCGGGGCGCGGGCGGTGACCGAGCTCCGCGCCGCGCTCGCGATGGGGGCGGACCGCGGGATCCACGTCCGGCACGACGGCCCCCTCGACCCGGTCGTCGTGTCCGCCCTCCTCGCGAAGGTGTTCGAGCAGGAGAAGCCCGACCTCGCCATCCTGGGGAAGCAGTCCATCGACGACGACCAGAACCAGGCCGGCCAGTACCTCGCGGAGCGGCTCGGGCTGGGGCAGGCGACCTTCGCCTCCAAGCACGACAGCCTGGAGAGCGAGGCGGAGCAGAAGCGGCTGCCCGGCCTCGCCGTGTCCGCCGACGGGACGCGCGTGACCGTCGTGCGCGAGGTCGACGGGGGCGTCGAGACGCTGGAGGTCCGGCTCCCGGCGGTCGTCACGACGGACCTCAGGCTCAACAAGCCGCGGTTCGCGTCGCTCCCGGGGATCATGAAGGCGAAGAAGAAGGAGATCCGCGAGATCCCGGCCGCCTCGCTCGGCGTGGACCTCACGCCGAAGGTGGCCGTGAGGAAGCTCGCGGCGCCGCCCGCCCGCAAGGGCGGCGTGAAGGTCGCGGACGTGGACGAGCTCGTCCGGAAGCTCCGCGACGAGGCGAAGGCGGTCTAGGGGGACCACATGGCGAACGTGCTCATCGTGGCGGAGCAGCACGCGGGACACCTCCGGAAGGCGTCCCTCCACGCGCTCTCGGCCGGGCGCGAGCTGGCGAGGCGGACCGGGGGCAGGCTCGCCGCCGCGCTCCTCGGGAGCGGCATCGACGCGGCCGCGGCGGAGCTCGCCGCGCACGGCGTCGAGGTGCACGTCGCGGACGCGGCCGTGCTCGAGCACCCCCTCGCGGAGGCGTGGGCGCCGGTCGTGGCCGACCTCGCGCGGGCGACCGGGTCGACCCTCGTCGGCGCCGCCGCCACCGCCGTCGCGAAGGACGTGCTGCCGCGCGTCGCGGCGAGGCTCGAGGCCGGCATGGCGACGGAGGTCGTCGGGTTCGGCGGAGAGGGGAGCGACCTCACGTTCCGGCGGCCGATGTGGGCGGGGAACGTGCTCGCCGAGGTGGAGATCACGACGCCCGTGAAGGTGTTCACGGTGCGCCCCACGGAGTTCGCGGCGGCGCCGAGGGAAGGGCAGGGCGAGCTCCGGCGGGCGCCGGTCGCGGTCGACGCCGCGAGCCTCCGGACCCGGCACCTCGGCTTCGTGGAGGTGAAGAGCGCGCGGCCCGAGCTGACGGAGGCGCGCACGATCGTCGCGGGCGGCCGCGGCACGAAGGGCGACTTCAGGCCGGTCGAGGCGCTCGCGGACGCGCTCGGCGCCGCGGTCGGCGCGACCCGCGCCGCGGTCGACGCCGGGTGGGTGCCCAACGACTGGCAGGTCGGGCAGACCGGGAAGGTGGTCGCGCCGGAGCTCTACGTGGCGGCCGGCATCTCCGGCGCGATCCAGCACCTCGCGGGCATGAAGGGGTCGCGGGTGATCGTGGCGGTGAACAAGGACCCCGACGCGCCCATCTTCCAGATCGCGGACTACGGCCTCGTCGCCGACCTCTTCCCCGCGCTGCCGGAGCTGCAGGCGAAGCTGAGGTGATCGCTACGCGCCCGTCAGGCTCATCTCGATGAGGCAGAGGTCGGGGCTCTCGGGGTCCCGGCGGATCGAGAACCCCACCCGCGCCATCAGCTCGAGCGCGGTGGTGTTCTCGTGCAGCACCTCGCCCTCGAGGCGGAGGATCCCCCGCGCGCGCGCCGCCGCGATGAGCATCCGGAGCAGCCGCGCGCCGATCCCCTTCCCCTGCCACGCGTCGGCGACCACGATCGCGACGTGGGCGGTCTCGGGGTCCGCCTTGATGAAGCGCGCCACCGCGATCTGCGTCTCCTTCCCCTCGCGCTCGACCAGGGCGACGAGCGCGAGCTCGCGGTCGTAGTCGATCTGCGTGAACCGGATGAGCATCTCCCGGGTGAGCTCCTTCAGCGCGATCATGAAGCGGAAGTGGCGCGCGTTGTCGGAGAGGTTGCGCACGAAGCTCGCCTCCATCTCCGCGTCCTCCGGCCGGATGGGCCGCACCGAGACCGTGACGCCTCCGGGGAGCTGCCAGCGCGCGCCGACGTCCGTCGGGTACGGGTGGATCGCCATGTGCCCGTACCGCCCCGCCTCCGGGAGGGCGGGCGCGATGGAGGTCCGCGCGCCGGACGCGTAGACGTCGTCGTCCGCCACGACGAGGGGCGAGATCTCGAGCTCACGCAGCTCGGGCAGCTCGCTCACGATCGCGGACACCGCCCAGAGCGTGCGCTCGAACGCGGCGACCTCCCGCGCGGTCATCCCGCCGGCGGCGGTGAACACGGAGGCGATGCGGCTCGTCCGCACGAGGGTCTGGATGATGGCCGTGTCGAGGGGCGGGAGCGCGACGACCGCCTCGCCGGCGAGCCCGGAGGGTCCCCCCCGGCCGAAGCGGATCACCGGCCCGAAGACCGCGTCGCGGGCGACGCCGACGTACAGCTCGGTCCCGCTCACCCGCTGCCCGGCGGAGTCGCGATCGCGGATGCCGATGGCCGCGAGGAGCCGGCGCAGCTCCGCGCCGGTGAGCCGGTCGCGCCCGCGCGCGAGCGCCGCCTGCACGATCTCCCGGGCGCGGTCGAGGTGCGGGATCGCGTCGGGGGCGAGCGGGCCGGGCACCTGCCGGAGCAGGCGCTGGTTGCGCGCGTGGCTCGCGAGGAGCGCGAACCCGTCCACCGCCGCCTCCGGCGAGGAGAAGTCCGGGACGCCCGCCTCGAGGAAGCGCGCGTGGGCGCTCCGCACGAGCTCCTCGCCCATCCAGCAGGCCACGATCGGCTTCGAGCGGCCCTGGCTCGCCGCGACGACCGCGTCGGCCGCGCCCGCCGGCTGCGCGCGCGCGAGCGGGGCGAGCATGGCGAGCACCGCGTCGACGTCGGGATCGGCGAGGCAGCGCTCCACCGCGATCCGGTAGCGCGCGGGATCGGCGTCGTCGAGGAGGTCGAGCGGGTTCGAGCGGGAGCACGCCGCCGGCAGGAGCGCGTCGAGCTCCCGCCAGGTCGCGTCGGCGAGCGGCGGGACGACCACGCCGAGCTCGGCGGCGCGATCGGCGGCGAGCAGGCCGGGCCCGCGGGCGTTCGTGACGACGGCGAGCCGGTTGCCGCTCACGGGGCGCGGGGTCCCGAGGAGCCGCGCGGCGGCGAACATCTGGTCCATCGAGCCGACCCGCACGGCGCCGGCGCGCGCGAGCGCGGCGTCGAAGGCGTCGTCCGACGACGCGCTGCCCGCCCCCGCGCCGTGGCGACCCGCCTTCACCACCACGACGGGCTTGAGGCGCGCGGCGAGGCGCAGGCCGCTCAGGAACGCGCGCGCGGAGCGGATCGTCTCGAGGTAGAGGAGGATGCTCTTCGTGGCGCGGTCGAGCGCGAGGTACTCGAGCACCTCGCCGAAGTCGACGTCGAGCGCGTCCCCGAGCGACACCACCGCCGAGAACCCGACCCGGTGCGCCGCCGCCCAGTCGAGCGCGGTGGCGCAGATCGCGCCGGACTGCGAGACGAGCCCGATGGACCCGGGAGACGCGCCCCCGTTCGTGAGGGTCGCGTTGAGCCGCGCGGCCGGCCGGATGAGGCCGACGCTGTTCGGCCCGAGGAGCCGCAGACCGCCTCGCGCGGCCTCCGCGAGGAGCGCGCGGACCGCGCCCGCGTCGAGCGCCGCGCGGCCGGTCGCGCCCGACGCCGGGGGAGCGATCACGGCCCCGCCGACGCGGCGCGCCGCGCACGCGCGCACCACCTCGGGAAGCGATGCGGCGGGCGAGGCCACGATGGCGAGGTCGATCTCGCCCTCCACCTCGGCGAGCGAGGCGCAGCGCCGCACGCCGGCCGGGCACTCCGCCGGCTCGCCGATGACGTGGACCGGCCCCGCGAACCCGCCCGCGACCACGTTCCGGAGGATGCGATGGCCGGCCGACTCCTGGCCGTCGGCCCCGAACACCGCGATGGCGCGGGGAGCGAAGACACGTTCGAACGGGTGGGGGCGCACGCTCCCGCGATGCTACCTCCGACGGCGCCGCCGCGGCGGGCCAGATCTCGGGGGCGTGGCCAACACCCCTTCGAAGGCGGGCTCGCGCCCTCGACGCAGCCTGTCTCCCCGAGGTGCAAAGCGAAGCTGCGCTCCGTGCCTCGCCGGGCGAGGTGGCGGCGGGGGCCGCTCCGCGGCACACCGCCGCGGCGACTGCGCGCCCGTGGTGGCGTCGGCGCTACCGCCGCGGGGGTGGCGGACCGAAGTTGAGGACACCGCACGCGCAGTCGCCGCCCCGGCCCCGGGCGCCAGCTGCCGAGCGGGACCCGCACCCGGGAGTACCGCGCATGGCCGCCAAGCCGAGGAAGCCGTCCCCGCCGCCGAAGAAGTCCACCGCCAAGGCGTCCGCCCGCTCCACGGTGAGCGGGTCACGGCGAGGAACCTCCGCTGCCAGAGCGGACGACGCGCTCGCCGCGAAGCTGGCCGCGACCGACGCGCTCGCCGCCGCCATGCCGTTCAACGCCAACAAGAAGGCCGAGCACGGCGCCCTCGCGCGCAATCCGCCGGAGGGCGCGCACGTGCCGCCGGGGGACGTGGCCGCGACCGGCAGCACGCTCAGCGAGGCGGTCTCGTCCGCCAAGGTGGGGCGGGGCAAGCCGCAGGAGAGACTCGGCGTCAATCCAGGCAACCTGCCGCTCGACCGCGTCCGGGTGGACTCCACCGACCGGGGACTCACCACCAACCAGGGCGTTCCGATCGCCGACGACCAGAGCTCGCTCAAGGCGGGGCTGCGCGGCCCCACGCTCATGGAGGACTTCATCCTCCGCGAGAAGATCACGCACTTCGACCACGAGCGGATCCCCGAGCGCATCGTGCACGCGCGAGGCTCGGCCGCGCACGGGTTCTTCGAGTGCACCGAGGCCCTCACCGAGGTCACCCGGGCGTCGTTCCTGGCGGAGGAGGGCAAGCGCACCCCGGTCTTCGTGCGCTTCTCGACGGTCGCGGGGGAGCGCGGCTCGGCGGACCTCGCCCGCGACGTGCGCGGGTTCGCCGTGAAGTTCTACACGGACGAGGGGAACTTCGATCTGGTCGGCAACAACATGCCGGTGTTCTTCATCCAGGACGCGATCAAGTTCCCGGACTTCGTCCACGCGGTGAAGCCCGAGCCTCACCACGGCATGCCGCAGGCGGCGAGCGCGCACGACACGTTCTGGGACTTCGTGTCGCTCATGCCCGAGTCGACGCACATGCTCCTCTGGGTCATGAGCGACCGCGCGCTGCCGCGGAGCTACTCCATGATGCAGGGCTTCGGCGTGCACACGTTCCGGTTCGTCAACGCCGCGGGCGAGTCACGGTTCGTGAAGTTCCACTGGAGCCCGGTGCGCGGGACCCACTCCCTCGACTGGGACGAGTGCGTGAAGATCAACGGGGCCGATCCCGACTACCACCGCCGGGACCTGTGGGAGTCCATCGAGGCGGGGCAGTTCCCCGAGTGGCAGCTGGGCGTCCAGCTCTTCACGGAGGAGGAGGCCGCCCGGTTCTCGTTCGACGTCCTCGACCCGACCAAGATCGTCCCGGAGGAGCTCGTGCCCGTGCGCCCGGTGGGGCGGCTCGTGCTGAACCGGAACCCGGACAACTTCTTCGCCGAGACGGAGCAGGTCGCCTTCTGCGCGGCGCACGTCGTGCCCGGGATCGACTTCTCGAACGATCCCCTCCTCGCCGGCCGCATCCACTCGTACGTCGACACGCAGATCTCGCGCCTGGGCGGGCCGAACTTCCACGAGATCCCCATCAACGCCCCGGTGGCGCAGGTGCACAACGGTCAGCGCGATGGGATGCACCGGCAGGCGATCCACCGGGGGCGCGTGGCGTACGAGCCCAACTCGCTCGCCGGCGGCTGCCCGTTCCAGGTCGGCGCCGCGGCGGGCTTCACCTCGTTCCCCGATCCGACCCCGGAGGACAAGGTGCGCGGCAAGCCCGAGAAGTTCGCCGACCACTACACGCAGGCCACGCTGTTCTGGGAGAGCCAGTCCGAGATGGAGCAGGCGCACATCGTGCGGGCCTTCCGGTTCGAGCTCACGAAGGTGCAGACGCCGGCGGTGCGGGAGCGCGTGGTCGCGCAGCTCGCGAACGTGAGCGACGCGCTCGCCCGGGCGGTGGCGGACGGCCTCGGGATCGAGGTGCCGGACCCGCTGCCGCCGTCGGGGAGGGCCGCCAAGCCCGAGGTGACGAGGTCGCCGGCGCTCTCCCTCCTCGCGCGCCCCGGCCGTGGCGACGTCGCAGGCCGGAAGGTCGCCATCCTGGTCGCGCCCGGGGTAGACGGCGAGGGCGCGCTCTCCGTGCACCGCGCGCTCACGCGGGCGGGCGCGGTGCCGCGGGTGGTGGCGGCCCGGCTCGGGCCGGTGGAGAGCGCCACGGGCGACGCGCTCGATCCCGACGCGACGCTCGAGACCATGCCCTCCTGCCTGTTCGACGCGGTGGTGGTGCCGGACGGCGAGGCCTCCGCGGCCGCGCTGGCGGCGCTGGGGCAGGCGGTCGAGTTCGTGAAGGATCAGTACCGCCACTGCAAGACCCTCCTCGTGCTCGGCGCCGGTCAGAAGCTCCTCGAGAAGGCGGGCCTGCCGCTCGACGCGGGCGATCCGGCGCTGATCGTCGTGCCGGCCGGCAAGGTCGAGGCGGGGACGAAGGCCTTCCTGCAGGCGGTCGCGAGGCACCGCAACTGGGATCGTGCCCAGGACCCGCCTCCCGTGTAGCCGCGCTCGAGCGCCCGGGTGAGCGGCGAGCGGCCCCGCGAGGCGGGGGCCGCTCCGCAAGGTCGCGGTGGCGTGGCGCGACGGCGCGGGACGCTCAGAACACGAGGACCTTGCCCGCCGCCACGGTGAGCTGGGTCAGCTCGTCGAGGGAGCTGCGCTTCGCCCCCTCGACCACCTCGGGCTCCTTCAAGCCGCGGGCGTCCATGCAGCTCCCGCACAGCAGCACGCGTCCGCGCCGCAGCACCGGCTTCAGCATCCGCTCCAGGTTGTAGTAGCCGTTCGGCGTCGTCTGCCCGGCCTTGGCGCAGGCGACCGCGTCGCCCATGAGGAAGACGTCCACCTCGACGTCTTCATGCTTCGTCAGGAGGTTTCCGGCGAGCCGCAAGCCGTTGTAGCTGCGCTCGGTGCCGTAGGGCGGGTCGTTCAGGATGATCAGGAATCTCATGGCTCTTCGATCCGGGAGGGTGGAGGCGACGGTCACGCGCGCTCGACGCGGGTCTCCAGCGGGACCGCGTGCGCGACGGTGAAGGCGAACGGGCAGCCCTCACGCGCGGCCTGCGCCCAGCGGGCGAGCCGCGCGTCGTCGACGTCGGCGGCCACCGAGACGCGCACGGACACGCGCTCGACCAGCGGAGCCTCGCCGAGGCCCAGGACCCGGGACGTGTCCACGGCGTTCTCCGCGACCGTCTTGACGTCCCGGAGCTCCACGCCCTCCAGGGAGGCGATCATCACGAGCGTGGCCGTGTAGCAGGCGGCGAGCCCGAAGAGCATGTACTGCAGGGGATCCGGGGCGAGGCCGGCGCCGCCGAACGGTACCGCCATGTCCGCCTGGAGGAACGAGGCGCGATCACCGTGCGCGACGGTCGCGGAGAACTGGGGGGAGCCGTCGCGGGAGCTCCACGTCCCCTCGACCCGCTTCGTCAGCTTCGCCGCGCCCCGATCGACCTTCGCGCGCTCCGCGAGCGCGCCCACGGCGGCGAGGTTCACGTTGTTCCGCTTCATGCATTCTCCTCGATGACGCCGCGCCGCAGGGAGGGCGCGGTGCGACGCTTCCGGGCGTCTATTCAAGAACTAACTTGAATAATGAAGCAAACCCGCTCTCCGCTGTCAACGGGCGCCTCCGCGATCGCCGGCGACCCGGGCTCGCCCGAGGCGGGGGCTGCGCGCCCGAACGGCCATGGGGACCCCCGCGGCGAGCCGATCACGCTCCTCGACGCGCCGGGGATGCGCGCTCGCATGCAGCCGCCGAGCCGTCCGTCGAGCGTTCGCTCCCCGAAATGCGGTGCGGCGCGATGCCTCCTCGCAGTTCGGGCCGGCGCAGCGCCATCGTCTCCACATGGTGGCGCGAACGAAAGCTGGTCTCTCGGCGCATCTGCAGTTTCGCCGCGCGACGCTCGCCGGCGCGGCCGAATGGATGTTCGCCGCCCTGCTGGTCCACGTGGACGGTTGCCCGCTCTGCAAGTGCCAGACGTGCAACGACGCGACCCACGAGTCGGTGAGGGCGGTCCGCGAGGCGCTGCGGCGGGACCGACTCGAGCAAGAGGGGTGAGCGGCGACCGCCGTTCGCGTCCGCTCGGGAGCTCGACCCGGTCTTCCGTCGTCACGGAAGGGACCGCCGAGGTCGCTCCTTCGCGCGGCCGCCCCGTCGGTGACAGAATGCGCCCCCGATCCGGCTGAAAACCTCGCCGGATCGGTCCTGCCAACCCCGAGGCCGCCCGTGATCCTGCGCACTGCCCTGGTCCTTTCCGTCGCCGCGCTCGCCGCCTGCGCGGGCAAGAAGCCCTCCGCCTCAGGCTCCCCGCCGCAAGCGCAGACGCCGGCCGCGGGGCCGCACGGCGTCGAGCTGGCCGCGATGAACCCTTCGGTGAAGCCAGGCGACGACTTCTACGAGTACGCGAACGGTGGGTTCATGCGCACCGCCGAGATCCCTCCCGATCGCGCGAGCACCGGCGCGTTCCTGCGCGTCTTCGAGACGGTCGAGGCGCGCAACCGCGGGATCGTCGAGGAGGCGGCGCGCGGCGACGCGCCCGCCGGCACGGACGCGCGCAAGATCGGTGATCTCTACGCGAGCTTCATGGACGAGGCCGGCCTCGAGGCGAAGGGCCTCGAGCCGCTCCGCCCCACGCTCGCCCGCATCGCGGCGCTCTCCGACGCGCGCGCGCTCGCCGCCGAGCTCGGCGCGACCGTGCGCGCCGACGTCGACATCTTCAACTGCACGAACCTCACGACCTCGCGCCCGCTGGGCGTCTTCGTCGAGCAGGACCTCGACGAGCCGGCGCGGAACGCCGTCTACCTGGTACAGGGGGGCCTGGGGCTCCCGGACCGCGACTACTACCTCGACGCGTCCCCGCGGTTCGCGGCGCTCCGGGCCCAGTACCGCGCGCACCTCGAGAAGACCTTCGCGCTCGCCGGCCTGTCCGAGCCGGGGAACCGCGCGGAGCGCGTGCTGGCCTTCGAGACCCGGCTCGCGAAGACGCACGGCTCGCGCGAGGAGGCGGGTGACGTGCAGAAGGGCAACCACCCGTGGACGCGGGCCGACCTCGAGCAGCGGGCCCCCGGGATGGACTGGGGCGCGTTCCTCCGCGCGGCCGCGCTCGACGGGCAGCAGCGGTTCATCGCCTGGCAGCCCACCGCGCTCACCGGGCTCGCCGCGCTCGTGAAGAGCGAGCCGCTCTCGACCTGGAAGGACTACCTCACCGTCCGCGCCCTCGATCGCGCCGCGCCGCTCCTCTCCAGGGCCCTGTCGGACGAGGCGTTCGCGTTCTACGGCACGGCGCTCAACGGGACGCCGCAGCAGCGCGCGCGCTGGAAGCGCGGGCTCGGGGTCGTGGACGCAGCCCTCGGCGAGGCGGTCGGGCGCATCTACGTGCAGCGCTACTTCCCCCCCGAGGCGAAGGCGGAGATCCAGGGGATGGTGCGGAACCTACGCGAGGCGTTCGCCCGCCGGATCGACGCGCTCGACTGGATGGCGCCCGCCACGAAGGCGCGCGCGAAGGAGAAGCTGGCGGTGCTCGAGGTCGGGGTGGGGTACCCGGACCGCTGGATCGACTACGGCGGCCTGGAGATCGTGAAGGGCGACCTCCTCGGCGACGTGGAGCGCGCGGAGCTGTTCGAGTACCGCCGCCAGCTCGCGAAGCTCGGCAAGGCGCCCGACCGCGGCGAGTGGTGCATGCTCCCGCACACCGTCAACGCGGTGAACCTCCCGGTGCGGAACGCGCTGAACTTCCCGGCGGGCTTCATGGAGCCGCCCTTCTACGACCGCGGCGCGACGGCCGCCGTGAAGTACGCCTCCATCGGCGCGACCATCGGCCACGAGATCAGCCACAGCTTCGACGACCAGGGCGCGCTCTTCGACGCGCGCGGCAAGCTCGAGAACTGGTGGACCCAGGCCGACCTCGCCCGCTTCCAGGCGGCGGCGCAGAAGCTCGTCACCCAGTACGACGCCTACCGGCCGTTCCCCGACGCCGCCGTCAACGGGAAGCTCACGCTCAGCGAGAACATCGCCGACCTGGCCGGCCTCGCCGCCGCGTACGACGCCTGGCGCGCCTCCCTCGGCGGCGCGGCGACGCCGCGGGTGGGCGGGCTCGACGGCGAGCAGCAGTTCTTCGTCGGTTACGCGCA
The DNA here is from genome assembly GCF_022690805.1 of Anaeromyxobacter sp. SG66. Classification (NCBI taxonomy): domain Bacteria; kingdom Pseudomonadati; phylum Myxococcota; class Myxococcia; order Myxococcales; family Anaeromyxobacteraceae; genus Anaeromyxobacter; species Anaeromyxobacter sp. SG66. The sequence goes on along the minus strand of NZ_JALCZC010000001.1, from coordinate 14,864 downwards.
GACCTGGCAGACGAAGGCGCGCGAGCCTGCGGTGCGCCGGCAGCTCCTCACCGACGGTCACGCGCCCGGCCGCTACCGCTCCCTCACCGTGCGCAACCTCGATCCGTGGTACGGCGCGTTCGGCGTGGAGCCCGGGCAGGCGCTCTACCTCGACCGCGCGGCGCGCGTGCAGGTGTGGTAGCGGCCACCCCTCGCCCGAGCGCCTGGACGGCGGCGGACACCCTCGCTCCCTGCGAGGAGATCGGTTGCTCGGGGCCCGCCGCGGGGGGGTGACGCGAAGTCGCGTTGCCGCGGCCGCGAGGTTCCGGGACGATCGACGGCGAGGATGGCCGTGGCTTGACGCTCGAAGCCGATGCCGTGGGTGCGGACGCCCTGCCGGGCCGGGTCATCGACCTGTCGCGGGTGCGCCACCCGCATGAGCGCCGCATCCTCCTCCTCTCCGCGGCCGCGAACCTCGCCCTCGTCGCCGGCGCGGTAGCCGCCATCCTGCTCGCGCCGGAGTGGCTCTCCGCGCACCCGCAGGCCGCCCGGCTCGTCCGGCGGGTGCAAGCGGCCGCCGTCCTGGCGGTGCTGCTCGTGCCGGCGCTGGGCCTCCTGCGGCTCGGGCGGTGGATGATGATCCACCTGAACTCGGTCAGGCTCGGGAGCGATCAGCTCCCCGAGCTCCACGCGATCCTCGAGCGGCAGTGCCGGATGCTCGGCATCTCCGCGCCGGCGCTCTACGTCTCGGCGCTGCCGAGCGTGGGGCTCTCCGACGCGCTCGCGCTGCGGCGCGGGACCCGGGCCATCGTCCTCGGGGAGAAGCTCTTCGACGGGGTCCAGGACCTCGCGACGCGCCGGGAGGTCTTCGCGTTCATGATCGGCCACGAGCTGGGGCGGATCACGCTCGGGCACGCGAGCTGGTGGGCCGAGCTCCTCCTCGGATACCTGAAGCGCATCCCCGTGCTGCGCCTGCCGCTCGTCACGGTCCAGACCTACTCGCGCGATCGCGTGGCCGCGCTCCTCGCGCCGGGTTCGCTCGACGCGCTCGCGCTGTCCGCGTCGGGGGGTGAGATCTTCGGGCTCGTGAACGTCCGCGCCTACGTCCGCGACGCGCTCACACCGACCCCGCGGCCCGCGCCCGCTCGCCTCGGGGCGATCCTGAGGAAGGAGCCGCACCTCGCGGACCGGGTGCACGAGCTCCACCGGTACGGCTTCTTCCGGCCGGACGCGGAGCTCGTCGGCGCCGTTCCCGACCCCCGCGCCTGAGCCCGGGAGACGCGGCGGCCGGCGAGGCGCCCTCGCGCTCGCCGCGCCCGTCAGCGCGGGATCGCGTCGAGCGCGCGGAGGATCTCGTAGGTCGTCGGGTCGCCGACCTGCCCCTGCACGAAGACCCGGTCGAAGATCCACAGGTTCGAGGCGGCGACGATCGCGACGACCGCGGCGACCCGCCGGAGCGGCGCCCGCGTGCGCTCCGCCAGCGAGACGACGAACCACGCGGCCAGGAGCGAGGCGAGCACGTCCGTGGCCGCGACGAAGCGAACGCTCTTCGACACGAGCGCGAACGCCGCGAGCGCCAGGGCGGCGAACGCCGCGAGGTGGCGAGCGTCGCGCTCCGCGGGGCCGCGCGACGACACGATCACCGCGCAGGCGCCGACGGCGAGCAGCACGGGCACCGGCGAGAGCACGAGGAGGTCGAGGAGGTACCGGTGGGGCGGCCCGGACTGGTACTGCCGCGCGTACTCGGAGCCGAGCGACGCGACGGCGACGCGGGCCATCTCGAAGAACTGGGTCGCGGAGTGCGTGAGCAGGCAGTAGCCCGCGTAGTACACGAGCGGCGGGACGAGCAGGAGCGCGGCGTCGAGCGGGCGGCCCCCGCCGCGCCGCTCGCGCGCGAACAGCCACAGCGCGACGAACGCGGGGGCGTAGAGGACGAAGGTCTCCTTCACGGCGAAGGCGAGGGAGGCGGCCGCGATGGCCGCCGCGTAGCGCCCCCACGCCCGCGCCTCGCGCGGAACGTCGAGCACGCGCAGGGCGGTCCAGAGGGACAAAAGGACCGTCGCGCACACGAGCTCGTCCTGCAGGGCGCGACGCCCGAGCCCGAGCTGCAGCGGCGACACGGCGACGAACGCGCCGCCGAGCAGGGCCGCGCGCTCGCCGAGGCGAGCCCGACCGACCGCGTAGGCGAGCAGGACGACGAGCACCCCCGACAGCGTGGAGAGCCAGGCCAGGCTGCGGTGGGAGCAGTCAGGCTGGGCCTTGCAGATCGTCGCCCCGATCCCGTACCAGCCCCAGCGGAGGAAGCTCGGGAACTTCCACGCCCCGGGCTGGGAGAGGTACTCCGACGCGAGCACGGGGTACCGCTCGAGCAAGGACGGGGCGAGCGCCCTCGCGGTCTCGAGGTAGTGCGTCTCGTCGGCGGGCGAGAACGTCGTGACGTCGTTCCACGCCACCCGCAGCGCCGCCGCCACCACGACGACGGCGAGCAGGGCGAAGCGATGCGCGCGCCGCCGTGTCGAAGGGGCGCCTGCGGGAGCGTCGGACGCGTCCTCCGCGACGCGGAGCATCGAGGCAGGGGCCGCCGCGGACCGCGAGCGGGCGCGCGCCTCCGCGCCGCGCGACGGCACGTGGGCGACGTCCGACGGGGCCTCGCCCAGCACGCTGCGCCGATCTCTCACGTCCGCCATGTCGCACGGCTTACGCCGGGTGTCCACGAAAGCCAGTCGGGCCCCGCTCGCGTTCGAAGGAGGGTGCCCGCTAGGGGCCGCAGGGCCTCAGGGCTCCTCCTCCACCGCCGCCCGCAGCCGCTCGAGCGCGTCGTCCCAGCGGCGCGAGATCTGCTCGAGCGCGCGGCGCGCCTCGTCGAGGCGGCGGGGCTCGATCTCCCAGCGCCGCTCGCGGCCCGGGCCCCCCTCACCGCGCCGCACGAGGCCCGCGCCGGCGAGGACCTCGAGGTGCTTCGCGATGGCCTGGCGCGAGATGGCGGCGCCCTCGGCGAGACGGGCGGTGGAGAGCGGTCCGGCGGCGCAGAGCCGCGCCACCAGGGCGAGGCGGGTCTCGTCGCCGAGCGCCGCGAACATCGGCGCGGCGTGGGCGGCGGCAGCGCGGACGGCGCCTCGCCCCGCGCCGCTAGGCCCCGGAGACATGGCACGCGATGTTCTTCATCTGCTCGGCCCAGCCGCCCTCGTTCATCCGGAACGCCTCGGCGCGGCGCGCGAGCGGGAGCTCGTCGAACCCCGACTCGACCACGGTGAGCCGGGTCCCCTCGGGCGCCTCCTCCAGCGTGAAGGTCACGAGCGTGGAGGGCTCCTTCGAGTAGTCCGCCCCCGCGTCGACGGGCGCCGGGTGCCAGCGCCAGGACAGGAGCCGCTCCGGCTCCATCCGCTCCACGGTCGCCTCGAAGACGAGGTGCTCGTAGCCGGGGTACGTGATCCGCCCGCGCGTCACCGACCCCGGCGCGAAGCCGGTCTCCAGCTTCACCCCGAACCAGCTGCCGAACTCCCGCGGGTCGACGAGCGCTCGCCAGACCCGCGCGCGGGGTGCCCGCAGGAGGACCTGCTTCTCGATGCGATCCGTGCTCGTCGTGGCCATGTGCAACCTCCAGGTTGCAGGTGTAGCCACGCGCGCCGCGGGATGCAACCTCTCGGTTGCGCCCGGCCGACGGGGACCGCGCGCGTCAGGCCGCCTCCTCGAGCAGGCGGCGCTGCCCGGTGAGCCGCTGGATCGGGGCCACGTCCTGGACCGTCTCGAGGCAGCCGAGGTAGCGGCCCGCCTCGTCGCGCACCGGCCAGTAGCGGATGTGGACCTTGCGCGGGCCCATGTCGATCCAGAACTCGGCCACCTCGCGCCGGCCGGCCTTGAAGTCGGCCAGGATCTTCTCCACGAGGTGCACGCTCTTCTGCGGATGGCAGTTGCGGACGTTCGTCCCGATGGCGCCGCGGCTGCGCGGGAAGATCTTCTCGCCCCGCTCGTGGCTGAAGTAGCGGACCCGGTCCTCCTCGTCGATGAACGACAGCTCGACCGGCAGCGTGTTGAGGATCGCGGCGAGGACGTCGCGGTCGAGGCCGTACGAGAGGTCCTCGAGCTCGACGGCGCGCACGATCTCGTCGGCCATGCGGTGATAGCGCCGGCGCGTGTCGGGGCCGAGCCCGGCCTCCACCGCCTCGATGGCCGCGACGATGCCGGCCTGCGTCTCCCCGTCCAGCATGCGCGCCGCGAGCGGGTAGAGGATGTCGTTCTCCTTCCAGAAGTGGTCCTTGCAGAGCGCGGCGTAGGCTCCGAAGACCTCGCGCAGCTCGCCGAGCCGCGCCCGGTCGCCCGCCACGAACGCGGCGGCGGCGGCGTCGAGCCGCTCCACCAGCGACTTCGCCTGCCGGTGCTCGGCCAGCATCACCGCGAGCGGGCCTCCCTCGACCGGCATGCCGGCCCGCTCGAGGAGCGGGAACACGGTCCGCTCCTCCTTCTGGTTGTGGCAACGATCGACGTAGCCGACGAGGTACTCGCGCAGGTTGGCGACGAGCCCCGGCGTCGGGCCCTCCGGCGCCCCGAGGGCCTTCTCGGCCGCCGAGAAGACGCGCTCGGTGGTCTCGTGGTCGGTCATCAGCAGCTCGCGCCAGGTCTGGCTCATGGGGGCTCCGGTGAGGGGGGAGGGTGGGGTGGGCGAGTCGCCGGCTCCGGCCGGCGTGCCCTCGTGGCGCCGTACGAGAGCAAGGACCCGGCCAGCGTCGAGCGCCGCGGACCTCCTCCGCATTTTCCCCTCGGCAGCCGCCGCGACACCCAGCAGCCGTTGAGCGCGCAACGCCATCTCGGTGCGCGGCGCCAGGGTTGCGGCGCGGAACCTCCAGGCCGAGGGTCCCCCCGTAGAACTCCCTGGCCTTCTGAAGGTCGTCCACCGAGAACCCCGAGAATGCCTTCGTGCTCCTGAACATGCGCGTTCCTCCCCGGCTCCCATGTCGAACGACGGGCGCCGGATCGACGCGGTGACGCCCGCGTCTCCCTCGAGGACACGGCGGACCTCGCGTGCGCCCGTTCGGACGGCCGAACCGCCGGTGCGCCGTGGGGCTCGAACCCAAGCGACGACGTCGTCGTGTCCCACCGCAGCGGGGAGGTAGGCCCGAGCGCGGGGGACGGGGCCGGCGGCTTTCACAGGCAGGGAGACCGAATGGGACTGCTCTCGCGGATCTTCGGACCGAGCGCGTCGAAGGTGCAGCCGGTCCACCTCACGGACGGAAACTTCGCCGCGGAGGTCCTCCGGTCCGACGTGCCCGTGGTGGTCGACTTCTGGTCGCCCGGCTGCGGCCCTTGCCAGCGGCTCGAGCCCGTCATCATGGAGCTGGCGAGCGCATACGAGGGGCGCGTGAAGGTCGCCGAGCTGAACGCAGCGGAGGCGGGGCGGACGACCGCGCGTCACGGTGTGATGGGCACGCCCACCGTGATCTTCTTCAAGCGAGGACGCGAGGTGGACCGCGTCGTCGGGTTCGTCGGCAGCCGGTACCTTCGCGAGGTCGTCGACCACGAGCTGCTCGCCCTTCCCGCGCCGTGAGGCGCGGCCGGGCGCCAGGCCGGGGTCTCTCCAGCCGTGCAACCGCGGAAGTGGAGACGCGGGGGTCCTCCGATCTTTTCCAGCGGCCCGACCGCCGCGCGGAGACGGGGCCCCGCTAAGAGGCGGCGGCGCGGGACGGTGCTCCTCTATCACCCCCTCGGAAAGGCGAAGGAGCTGCACGCCGCGGGGCTCGACCGCTGCGCCTCGACCGCGAGCGCGGACGCGACATGGACGTGAAGGTGGACAGCCATGCGGGGTATCGCGGCGAGGAGGCGCCGCGAAGGCTCGACCTCGGCGGTCGGCACGTCGAGGTGGTCGAGATCATCGACCGCTGGCTCGGCCCCGACCACCGCTACTTCAAGCTCCGGGGCGACGACGGAGCGGTCTACCTCCTGCGCCACGACGAGGCGGCGGACCGCTGGGAGCTGAGGATGTTCGAGCGCGCCGGCGCGTGACCGCGACGCCTTCGGCGCAGGCCGGTGCACGGGAACGGAGACGACGATGCTCCATCCGCAGACGTCCTTCCTCTTCGACCTCGACGGGACGCTCGTCGACAGCGTCTACCAGCACGTGCTCGCCTGGCGCGAGGCGCTCGAGTCGGAGGGGATCGAGCTCTCCGTGTGGAGGATCCACCGCCGGATCGGCATGAGCGGCGGGCTGTTCACGAACATGCTCCTGCGCGAGACGGGCGTGGAGCTGTCCGGCGAGCGCATCGAGCGGCTGCAGCGCCTGCACGGCGAGGCGTACCGGCGGCGGCTCGCCGACGTTCGCCCGCTGCCCGGGGCGCGCGCGCTGCTCGCGGCGCTCGACGCGGCGCGGATCCCGTGGGCGATCGCGACGAGCGGCCGGATGGAATCGGCCGGACCGGTGATCGCCTCCCTGGGGGTCGACGCGGAGCGCGTGCCGATCGTCACGCGGGACCAGGTCAGGCACGCGAAGCCCGATCCCGACCTCTTCCTGGCAGCGGCGCAGCGGCTCGGGGTTCCCATCGGCTCGGCGTCGGTGGTGGGTGATGCGGTCTGGGACATGCTCGCCGCCCAGCGGGCGCGCGCGCTGGGGATCGGCCTGCTGTCCGGCGGCTACGGCGAGGGAGAGCTCGAGCGCGCCGGCGCGTACCGGGTGTTCGAGGATCCGGCGGACCTCCTCGAGCACCTCGACGAGGTGGGCGGCCGCCGCTGACGAGGAGCAGGGGAGGTGCGAATGGCCGAAGCTCCCGTCGCGGTCGTCAGCGGGGCGAACCGCGGGCTGGGCCTGGAGGTGAGCCTGCAGCTCGCCGACCGCGGCTTCGACGTCGTGATGGGCGTGCGCGAGCTGCGGAAGGGCGAGGCGGCGGCGCGAGGTCGCAAGGCGCTCCACCCCGCGATCCTCGACGTCGCCGATCCGGAGTCCCCGGCCCGGCTCGCCGCGGAGGTCCGCGCCGCCTTCGGGCGCTGCGACGTGCTCGTCAACAACGCCGGAATCCACTACGACACCGGGGACCACGCCTGGAGCCCCGACTGGCGGGTGGTCCGCGAGGCCTTCGAGACGAACCTCTTCGGCGCCTGGCGCCTCGCCGAGGCGCTCCTGCCGCTCATGCTCGAGCGTGGACGCGGACGCATCGTGAACGTGTCGAGCGAGGCAGGCTCGCTCGCCTCGATGGGCTCGGACACCCCCGCCTACTCCACCTCCAAGGCCGCCCTCAACGCGCTGACGCGCGTCCTCGCCGCCGAGCTGGCCGGCACCGGCATCCTCGTGAACGCGGTCTGTCCGGGCTGGGTGGCGACCGACATGGGCGGGGCCGGCGGCAGGCCCATCCCCGAGGGCGCGCGCGGGATCGTCTGGGCGGCGACGCTCCCGGACGATGGCCCGACGGGCGGGTTCTTCAGGGACGGGCGGCCGCTGCCGTGGTGAGGCGGGTCGCCGGCGACAAGTGCTTCCGCCCTCGTGAGCACCGCCTGGGCGATGCGCAGTCTGCCGGAATCCTGAACAGCCCTGTCGGATTCGCGGACACGCGTCGTCATGGCGCCCCCGGCTCCGCCACGAACCCGACCATCCACGCGTCGAGGCGCTCCTCGAAGCGGATGTTGAGCGGGTCGCGGCCCTGCTGGCGCCGCAGGAACAGTCCGAGGCCCAGGCTCCGCGGCGCGCGAGCCAGCAAGGTCACCTCGGCCGCCAGATCGCCGAACGCAGGCCGCGCGACCGTGCCGAGGTGGCGCGAGCCGGCGAGGCCCAGGCGGAGGCCGAGCTCCGAGTGCGCGGCGACGAGCGGCAGCGCCCGCGTCACGTGCCACAGGGCGGGCAGCTCGAGCTCCGCCGACGCCCGCCCTACGACCGCGCCGTACCGGCGGCGCATCTGCGCGGGCATGCACGCCCCGAGCCCGCAGGGCACGTTCCACTCCGCCGAGGAGCGGGCGGAGAGGATCGCCCGGCCGCGTCCAGCGCCGAGCTGCCGGAGGCCGCCGACCGCTGCGCCGAGGTAGTTCGTCGTGAAGCTCCCCGCGGAGAGGTCGAGCCGCTCGCTCGGCGGATCCGTCAGCGGAACGCAGTCGAAGTCGCCCTTTCCGGTGCGGAGGTGATCCGTGAGGGCGCAGCCTTGCTGCCCGTTGGAGCGGTGCCCCACGGAGAGCTCGAGGGCGGCGAGCGTGCGCGGGCCCCGGGGTGCCGCCCCCGCGTCCTCGGGTCGGGCGGCCGCGAAGATCTGGAGCTTGGCGCGCGGCTCGTAAGTGGGCGTGCGGACGGGCGTGGAGTCCTCGCGCAGGAGCCGGAACATCCCCAGGAACGACATCGAGAGCGAGGTCGTGACCCCGCCCGACTCCTGCAGGCCCGGGTCCTCGAGCCCGTTCCAGAGCACGAGGTGCAGGGCGGGATCGGCCTCGAAGGCCTGGCGCCGGTCGGTCGTGAGCGACACGTACGACCGCTCCAGGAACGGGACCCGCTCGTCCGCGCGCGGCAGGTGAGCCGCGCAGCCGCTCGAGGCGACGAGCGCGGCGGCGGCGCAGGCGGCCGCGCCGGCCCGGCCGCCGGGCCTGGTTCGCGCCGCGGGTCGCTGCCTCGGGTTCGCTCGCGACGCGCCGAGGTCGACGCGGACGCCCCGGGGCGGCGTCCTGGCCGATGCACGGAGATCCGACACCTGGAGCACGCCACGCGCGTCTGCACGGGCCGTTCCGCTCGGCCGTCCGCTTGCAGGGAGCGCCCTCGATGGCGCCGCGCCGATCCTCGCCGAAGGCCTCCTTCCTCCTGCTCCTCCTCCTCGCCGCCGCCCCGGCCCGCGGTGCGGCGGACGCGCCGCCGCACGAGCGCCGGGTGGAGTACGCCGCGCCCGCCGCGACCCGCAGCGCTCCGGACGCGAAGAGATCCGAGCGACGGGCCGAGTACGCCGCTCGCGAGGCGGACCTGCAGCTCCTCCCGCCATCGTCGATCACGGCGGCCCCCGGGCTCGAGCGGCCGGAGCGCTCCGGCGACGGCGCTCGCCGCTTCGTGCTCCCCGCCGCCGAGGCGCTCGGCGTCCACGCCGTCATGGTGAGCTGGAACCGCTGGGTGGGCGCGGCTCCCTGGGGCGACGTCTCCGCCGACTCGATCGGCCGCAACCTGCGCAGCCGGTGGGTGCTCGACGACGATCAGTTCTGGGTGAACCAGTTCGGTCATCCGTACCAGGGCACGTGGGCGTTCACCGCGGCGCGCTCCACGGGGCTCGGCTTCTGGCAGTCCGCGTCCTACGCGTTCGCGGCGAGCGCGCTCTGGGAGATCGCGGGGGAGACGGAGCGGCCCGCGAGGAACGATCAGATCACGACCCCCGTGGCGGGCATGGTGCTCGGGGAGGTCCTGACGCGCTTCTCGGACGCGCTGCGGGCGGAGGGCGGAGCCTGGCGCGACGCCGCCGCGAGCGTGCTCTCGCCCATGTCGGCGGTGAACCGGCGGCTGCACGTCGCGACCACGCCCATGGAGGCGCCGTCCTCGCGGTGGGAGCTCTCCCTGTCGGCGGCGTCGGGGGCGGACCGCGAGGAAGCGTGGCACGGGCGGGCGGGCCTCGACTTCACGTGGGGGCTCCCCGGCGACCCGGACCTCGAGCTCGCGCGGCCGTTCGACCACTTCGTGCTCGAGGCGGCGTACGGCTTCTCCGCGGATCCGGACGCGACGGTGCGCGGCCGCGGGCTCCTCGCCGGTGCCGTGCTGGAGCCCACGCGCGCGGTGCGCGGGCTGTGGGGGCTCTTCCTGTCCTTCGATCTCGACACGCCCGGACCGTACCGCGTCTCGACGAGCGCGATCGGGGTGGGCGCGAGCGGTCGCGCCGACCTCGGCGGAGACTGGGCGCTCGAGGCGGACCTCCACGGCGGGGCGGTGCTGCTCGGCGCCGCCGGATCCGCGCGCGCGCCGGACGGCACGGGGCGGGACTACCTGATGGGCCCCGGCGCGCAGTCGCTGCTCGACGTCGCCCTGCTCGCCGGCACGCGCGCGCGCGCAGGCCTGACCCTCCGCCAGTACCTCGTGCTGGGCGAGGGCGAGCCGGGCGGGACGGCGCTCCTGCTCGAGGCGCGCGCGGGGGCGACGCTGCGCATCGTGGGCGCCAGCGCGATCGCCGTGGAGGTGACCCGTCGCGCCCGGCGGGTGCAGGACGCGACGTTCCACGCGGACTCTGCCGTGCAGCTCTCGTACGTGCTGCTCGGCGGCCCGTCGCCCCGCTTCTCGGCCGAGGCGATCCCCGAGGAACCTTGATGATGACAGGGGTTGCTCGCTTGGGGTTGAGCCGCTCCCCCGATGAACGCGCCAGAGGCGGCGAAGCAGCCGGACGTCACGTCGGGGCGTGACCGGCTGGGCGCGGCGCGGGCGTGAATTTGCGCGGGTGCATGCGAGCGACGCGCATCCACAGCTCGTGCGGGCGCACGGACCGGAGCGTCTCGGGAGCTCGCTAGCGTTCACCTACAGCGACCGCTATCGCCAGCGATAGTTCCTCAGGACGTCGCAGCGTCGCTCGCGCCCAGGGAGAGCGTCCCGGTTGCGGTGGGTGAAACTTTCCCATTGACGCCATCTCGCCACGATCGCGCTCGGGCGTACGGGTCGGCGCGGAAGGGCCGCTCTCGCGCACGCGCCTGGCGCGTGTCACGTGCGCCGACCGCCGAAAGGCATCGACGAGGGTGAAGCGAAGAACGCCGCGCAGGCGCGAGCCTGGAGCGTCTCCGGAGCTCCGGAAATCGCGTGTTACGAAGGGTGTACTGGAGGTGCAACCCCATGTCCGCGCTCGCCCCCGCTTCTCTCGAGTCCAATGTCCTCGCCCTGCGCCTGCGCGAGCTCGCCGGAGAGGAACGAAACGTCCAGGTCGACTTCCTCCTGCACCTCGACGAATTCGATCGGCGCCGCGCGTTCGTGGAGGCCGGCTATTCGTCGCTGTGGAGCTACTGCCTCGAGGCGCTCCACCTGCGCGAGGGCGCCGCCGGAAGGCGCATCCAGGCGATGCGAGTGCTGCGCCGGTTCCCGACGCTGGAAGCTCCGCTGCGCGATGGGCGCCTCTGCTTGTCCACCGTGGCGCTCCTCGGCCAGGTGCTCACCGAGGAGAACCTGAACGACCTTCTCGCCCGCGCCGCCTATCGGACCCGGGCCGAGGTCGAGCACCTCGTCGTGTCCGTGCAGGCGCGCACCGCTCCGCGCACGGGCCTCCGGACGCTGCCCGAGCGCGCGCCCGCCGCGGCGAGCACAGCGCTGGCCCTCCCGGCGTCCAATGGTGGGGCCGAGCGGGCGGAGGCGTCGAGCTCGCCCGGAACTGCGGAGACCCTCGATCCGAGCCCGAATGCCGGCCGGCTCCCACCGCCTGACGCCACCCTCGAGAAGCCAAAGCGACGGGCCGAGACCCTCCCCGTCTCGGACGACCACTGGTCGCTCCGCGTCACCCTCGGCCGCGCCTGTAAGGAGGACCTCGAGACGCTCCGGTCACTCCTGTCGCACAAGGTCCCGGACGGCGACCTCGCGGCGGTGCTCCACGAAGCGATCCGCTGCGCCATCGACAAGCACGGCAAGCGCAAGGGCGCGGTCACGCCGCAGCGCAAGACGAAGGACGCGAAAGAGGACGCGAAGCAGGGCACGAAGCAGACTGCGGCGAAGCCGGCGGTGGCGAGGTCCACGATCCCGGCGATAGTGCGCCGCGCGGTGTGGAGCCGCGACGGCGGGCGCTGCGCCTGGGTCGGTCCGGACGGCTGCCGCTGCAATAGCCGCTGGAAGCTCGAGCTCGATCACATCCAACCCGCGGCCCTCGCCGGACCGTCGACGATCGACAACCTTCGGCTCGCCTGCCGAGCCCACAATCTGCTTCACGCAGAGAGGAGCTTCGGGCGCGAGCACATGGATCGCTTCCGCCGCGACGCGGGCGAAGGGCCGACGCCGCTCTCGCGCGCTGACGTGGCGCCCCTCCGTCCCGGGATGCAGCTGGGCATGTGGGCCCCGTGATTCTGCGGCGGCTCACGGAGCGGGCCGAGCCTTCTGTGGACGGAGGACGGGTTCGCGGCCTTCGCGGAGGGAGGGTCGGTCTCACGCCCCGCGCCGGTCCCCTTCCATCGCCCACCGCGACGCTCCGACCTCCGGGGCTGCGCCGGCGCCCGGCGCCCTGGGAGCGCGCTCCGGCTCCGCGACCTCGGCTTCGGGCGCCAGCGGGATCGTGAACCGCAGCGTCGCTCCGGCGCCGGGCCTGCTGACGACCCACAGCCGTCCGCCGTGCGCCTCGATGATCCCGCGGGCGATCGAGAGGCCGAGGCCCGTGCCCGTGTAGCGAACCGAGGGATCGCGCCAGTACCGGTCGAAGATGCGCGCCTGGTGCTCGAGGGGGATCCCCGGTCCGCGGTCGCTCACGGAGAACACCACCGTGCCGGGCAGCGCGCGGGACCGCAGCCGGACCGACGCGCCGCGCGCGCTCACCTTCACCGCGTTCGAGAGCAGGTTCACGAGGACCTGCTGGAGGCGGTCGCGGTCGCCCCACACGCGCGGCGGGTCGACGGCGAGGTCGAGCTCGAGGCGCACGCCGAGCTGCTCCGCGAGCGGCCGGATCGCGTCCACGGCGTCGTCCACGGGCCCCGCCGGGCAGATCGCGGTGCGCAGGATCGAGAGCCGCCCCGCGTCGATCGACGCGAGGTCGACGAGATCGCCGATGAGGCGGTTCATGCGGTTGCACACGCGCTCGATGGACTGGGAAGCCTTCCGGGCGGGGGTGCCGGGCGCGGTGCTCCCGGCGGCGACGCTCGCGGCCATCCGGATGGCCGAGAGCGGGTTCCTGAGATCGTGCGACACGATGGCGAGGGTGTCGTCGCGGGCGCGGATGGCGTCCTGCGCCTGCTGGTAGAGCCGGGCGTTGTCGATCGCGAGCGCGCACCGGCGCGCCAGCTCCGTGGCGACGCCGAGATCCTCCGCGTCGAACCGCCTGCTCGAGCCCGCGATGCCGAAGTCCATGGTCCCGAGCACCCGGTCGCGCGCGCGGAGCGGGACGGACATGAAGGACCGGACGCCCACCCTCCGGAGCAGCTCCTCGCGTGCGCGAGCCGTCGAGCCGTCGTGGTCGGAGAGGTTGTCCACCTCGCGGATGAGCTCGGGTGCGCTCGTCCGGACCTCGATCCCGAACCCGTCCTCCGCCAGCGGAGCGACGGGAGTGCGGCGCAGGATCTCGTACCCCTCGTGCGCGCGCGCCGGATCGAGCGCCTCCACCGCGACCCGACCGGCGGCGCCGCATTCGCCGGCGAGGACCACCGCGCACCAGTCGCCGAGGTGCGGGAGGGCGACGCGCGCCGACCGGGCGAGCGTCTCGTCGAAGCCGAGCGAGCTCGCGAGCTGCTCGGTCGCGATCGCGAGGAACCGCTCCCGCTTGGCGGCGCGCCGCTCCTCCGTGATGTCCTGGAACGCGATGGCGGCGCCGACGATCCTGCCGCCGCGGGTGATGGGCGCGGAGCTGTAGCGCACCGGGAAGCAGGAGCCGTCCTTGCGCGTGAGCGTGTCGTCGGCGCCGCGGTGCGGCTGGCCGGTGGCCATCACGTTCAGCAGCCGGCACGTCTTCCCCGAGCAGGTCCCCTCGATGCGGTTGCAGCGGAGCGCCGCCTTCATCTCGAGGCCGACGAGCTCCTTGCTCCGGTACCCGAGCATGCGCTCCGCGGCCGCGTTCAGGTACGTGATGCGGCCGTCCCGCCCGATGGCGTACACGCCCTCGTCCACGGCGCGCGTCACCGCGCGCAGCGACTCGAGCCGCGCGCGCACCCGCCGCGCCCCCTCGCGACGCAGGCCGACGGCGGCGCGGAGCGAGGCGCGCGCCGAGCCGCTCGTGCGGACGATGAGGGCGCCCACCAGCGCGAAGAGCACGAAGTGCAGCGCCTCGCCGCGATCGAGCGTGGGCGCCACCAGGGCGGTGAACCAGCCCACGACGAGGACGATGACGAGCACCCCGGGGCCCGCGCCGCAGGTCGCGGTGCTCACCGCGACTGCCCCCAGCGCGAGCACCGTCAGCGTGTGCGGGAACACCGGCGAGAGCACGAGCGTGAGCCCGATCGCGGCGGTGGCCAGCGTGACGGCGAGCCCGTAGCGGGCGACGACCGTGTCGCTGCGCAACCGCTCACCGATGCGTCGAAGCACGTCCAAGGGAGTCCAGGGGGACACCGTCGTCCCCTGTTCCAATCCGCCGCGGAGCGCCGTTGTTCCCACACCGCCGCCGATCGCGCACGCGCGCCCACCGAGGCGGGCGCTCGGCGCGGCGGTCGTCCACGAAGCTCCGGTCCCGCGCTCCCTCGGCGCCTCAGCGCTCGGCGGCGCGGGCGCGAGGCTGGGCGGCCGAGGGCGCGCTCCAGAGCTCCCGCGGGAGCTCGCCCGCGTAGACCTTGCCGCCCACGACGTACGACGGCGTCGCGCGCACGCCGGCGCGCATCGCGTCCGCGACGTCGCGGGAGAGCCGGGCCTCCGTCGCGGGCGACACGAGGCACGCCTCGAACGCGGGGAGGTCGAGCCCGAGGCGAGCCGCGAGGGTCGCCACCGGCGCCTTGTCCTGCTGGTTCTTGAACAGCGCGTCGTCCATCTGCTCGAAGCGGCCCTGCGCCTCGGCGCAGATCGCGGCGCGCGCGAGGGAGCACGCCGACGGATGGATGGAGCGCTTCAGGGCGGGGTTGCACGCGGCGTCGAGGGGGAAGTGCCGGCGGACGATCTCCAGGTCCGGCCTCGCCGCGCGGAGGAGCGCGAGCTGCTCGTGGGCGCGCGCGCAGAACGGGCACTCGTAGTCGCTGAACTCGACGATGACGCGGTCGCCGGGGGCCGGAGCCGCCGCCGGGCTCGGGGTCGGGGTCCCCGGCGCGCCGGCGCGCGCGGCGGGAGGCGCGGGCGCCACGGACGCGTAGCGCGGGTATGCGGCCCG